>NZ_MEBP01000092.1:0-12037 GCF_001722075.1 Salinivibrio sp. SS2
CAAAAGGTAATCGAACCACGGTTAACCAATGCCTGATTGTATTGCTTCCAATTGCTGATTTTGTACTTGGCTTTGCTCATCATCTGAGACCGGTTTTGAGGCGTTGATGATCTGATCGCCGCTAGAGTGATAAGTTCAATGATTTAGGAAACAACGCCCGTCATCGGTACTTAAGTCGCCGTTGCGTATTTGCTCAGCAACAAGTGGATTTTCTGCGAAGAAGTTGAAAATACTGCTAATAGCAGCAGCAATGGTGCCAACTTCGCCAGCGGTCCAATTGCGTAAAATGCTGACAATTTCCTCTTCGTGAAGGTAGCGTGTTTTGTCATTCACTGTGACTGTTTCATTCATTAAGCGGTATGTATTGTCGCCTTTGGTTGAGCCTGATTGTCTGCGAACGTCGAGCTGTTCATGAATCAATGCTTCAAACTCATCTGCCTTTTGCTTTAACGTTGCTCTATCGTTATTCACAATGGCCTGCTGGTTTGCTTCAAGCCATTCGCCTAGTGTTCCTGTTAGCGATTCTGGCCAACCGAGAAAGGCGCACTGAATATGTAATGCAAAAGGCTTTGCGATTTTACTGACCACATCCAATGCCGTATTCGGTGTAATTCTGCTAATAATAGCCTGAGCAATTTGCCGACAAGTGGGTTCAAAATCCCGTAAGTGATCAGCCTTAAAGTACGGCTCAATCACTTCTCGAAAAATACCATGCTCTGGCGGATCCATGCCGTTTGGAACCGACAAGTGGGAGCCTGCTGCATTGCTGAACGTTTCATGATCTTCGATAACCGAGCGGACATCGCTATGCGTTAGTACCGCATGACCTAACATCTCGCTTTGGGCAACAGGACACTTTTGCCTAAGCTCATCAAGTGACGCAATTTGATCCTGCTGTTCGGAAGGCTCCCAATGACAATTTTTCATACAATCTCCTGATTAATCGTACAAGGCAATCTGGCCTCTTCATATTAAACCACTTTGGAGTAGCGATTTTGACCGTGATTTAGGTACTCATCGAAACAGGCACAAATGCTGCGTACCCAGAGGCGGCCTATTTCTGTGACGCGGAGTTTTTTGTCGGATACGTCGACCAAGCCGTCTTCAATAAACGGTTTCAATAGCGGTATGGCTTCAGCAAAGTGTGCCCAGAAATCGTCGATATTCCACTCGGCTTTAAAAATTTCTATATCGATCTCAAAGTGGCATATGACTTGTGAAATAAGTGCTGCCCGCACTTTGTCTTCGTCGTTCAATGCCATGCCTTTAACAATGGGCTTTTGTCCGTCATCTATTATTTTGTAGTAAGCTGGTAGCTCTTTTTCATGCTGCCATAGCACACCATTAACCTGGCTAATAGAGGACACGCCCAAGCCTAGTAATGCGTCCTGACCGTCTGTGGTGTAACCCTGGAAGTTACGCTGTAAGCGACCTTCGCGTTGGGCAATGGCTAAGCCGTCGTCTTTTTTAGCAAAGTGATCCATGCCAATAAACTGATAGCCCGCGTCGTTGAGCTGAGTAATGGCTTGTTCGAGCAAGCTTAACTTAACTGACGGCTGTGGAATGGACTCTTCCGATATTTTCTTCTGCCCAGCGAAGCGCTGTGGTAAATGCGCGTAGCTAAATACGGAAATACGATCGGGGCTCATTTCAATGACCTGCTCTATCGACTTCTTAAAGGTTTCCGGGCGCTGGTACGGCAGGCCATAAATTAAGTCGAGGTTAATTGAGTCAAAGCCCAGTTCTTTGCTGAGTTTTAACTGATGTGCAATAAGATCGACATCCTGCACGCGGTTAATGGCAATTTGTACTTTCTTATCAAAGTCCTGTACGCCATAACTGACACGGTTAAATCCAAGATCACGCAGGTGATACAGTTTCTCATCGCTGCAACTGCGCGGATCTATCTCAATGCTCACCTCTGGGTTTTCGGCAAAGGTAAAATGTTGATGAATCGAGCTCATCAGTCGTGTCAGTTGTTTCTCGGTCAAAAAGGTAGGCGTTCCCCCGCCTAAGTGAATTTGACGAATTTTCTTGTTTTTAACTAATGGCTGATACATCGCCATTTCTTGTGCGAGGTAGTCTAAGTATTTGTCTGCTTTATGCTGGTGGCGGGTAATAATCTTGTTACAGCCACAGTAATAGCAGAGTTTATGACAAAATGGTAAGTGTAGATATAAGCACAGTTCATCGCCGTTCGTCTTCAGTGCATTGGCGATGCGATCTTGAGAAAACTGTTCAGACAACATTAATGCCGTCGGATATGATGTGTATCTGGGGCCGTTAATATTGTATTTTTCGATTAACTTCTTATCCCAAATGATCGTGCTCATAACTACCTATTGACGTGCTTCAAAATAGCTTAACTAATTGAGAGGTATTGTTTCACTTTTCTCTTTGTAAATAAAATCACTAAAACGATCACCGATTAAATAAATAACCTTTGGTAGCTTTTGGTGTACCTCGATAGTGTCTAAAAAATTTTTGAGATGTAACCCTAATTCGGTATTTCCTTTTACCATTAATTTTCGGTTGAAAAATAACGTATCAGGGTCAACCTTGTTGTAGATCAATAAAATAAGCGCATCACCGGTTGCTGATAGCGTTACGTCAGGCTCCTGAGGCCCTCTGAGTGCTTTTATTTTTTCGTTTTTAAGAGTAAAAAACATAGAAAAATCAATGTCTTTAACATGAATCTCAATGATCCTTTCAGCGATAAAACTAAGCTCTCCTTTTATTTTCTCCTCTTTAAATAACTGGTTTAAAACCTTTTCTATGCTGAAGTTTACAATTGGATCTGGGATTGAATTTTTAATTGGCTGGATTATTTTAGGTATGGCATCTACCCATTTTTTGGTACTCATGATTCGCTCCTCGTGAAATAACAAAAAAGATGTTATCAATACTATAATGAATAAACAAATTGCGCACCACAAAACAACTAAATAGAGGTTTGAATGGAATTGCTTTGCCCGGCTGGAAGTATTCCGGCATTAAAAGCGGCTATCGAAAATGGAGCCGATGCGGTTTACGTTGGTTTGAAAGATGAAACCAACGCGAGACACTTTGTGGGCCTTAATTTGGACCAACTGAAGCTGTCAGAAGCGGCTGATTATGTGCATCGGCACGGTAAAAAGCTGCATGTTGCTATCAACACGTTCGCGCATGCCAACAGCTGGGAGAAGTGGCGCCAGGCGGTCGATGATGCCGTTCTGGCTGGTGCAGACGTACTGATTATTGCCGATCTGGCTGTGTTGGCTTATGCCGCCGAACGCTACCCGAAAGTAGAAACGCACTTATCGGTGCAGGCGTCGGCGACCAATGCCGAGGCAATTCGTTTTTATCAACAATACGGTGTGAAACGAGTGGTACTGCCTCGTGTACTATCGATGCAGCAAGTCCGTGCACTTGCGCGAACAACGGACGTTGAACTCGAAGTTTTTGCGTTCGGAAGTTTGTGCATTATGGCGGAAGGGCGCTGCTACCTAAGCTCATACCTGACCGGCGAGTCGCCCAATACCGTGGGTGCCTGCTCGCCTGCTGCTTTTGTTGAGTGGGACGAGCAAGACAACAAACTGGAGTCACGGTTAAACGGCGTGCTGATAGACCGTTTTGCTGAAAACGAAAAAGCGGGCTATCCGACGCTCTGTAAAGGACGCTTCTCCGTCGACGACGAGGTCTATAATGTTCTGGAAGAGCCCACGAGTTTGAACACCTTGAGCCTACTACCGCAGTTACACAAAGAGGGCATTACCTCACTCAAAATAGAAGGCCGTCAGCGCAGTCCTGCCTATGTCTCACAAATTACCCGAGTCTGGCGCCAGGCTATTGATGCCGTAATGGCCGACCCTGATGGTTTTGAGGTTGTTGACAATTGGAACTCGGTTCTTGCATCGCTCTCAGAGGGTAGTCAAACCACGCTCGGTGCGTATCATCGGAAATGGAAGTAATGATATGAAATTTTCTCTAGGGCCGATTCTTTACTTTTGGCCAAAAAAACAAGTCATGGATTTTTACCGCGAAGCCGCTGACTCTAACGTCGAGCATGTGTATTTGGGTGAAACCGTGTGTAGTAAACGCCGCGAGCTTAAGCTTGACGATTACCTTGAAATTGCACACATGCTCAGGGAAGCCGGTAAGAAAGTGACGCTATCAACTATGACGTTGCTGGAAGCCCCGGCCGAGTTGCGGGAGCTTGGTAAATATTGTGACAACGGCGAATTTGAGGTCGAAGCCAACGATGTCAGCGCTATTAGTCTGTTACAGGAGCAAGGACTGAACTTCACTGCTGGGCCGGCCATTAACATCTACAATCACCAAAGCCTGCGTCGTTTAATTGATATGGGCATGAACCGTTGGGTAGCACCTTTTGAGCTGTCGCGTGACTGGTTGCAGGATATTTTGCAGCAAAAGGTCATTGAAAGCGTGCGTGACTGCTTCGATGTTGAGGTATTCTCGTTTGGACATATGCCGCTTGCCTGGTCGGGTCGCTGTTTTACTGCGCGATCTGAAAACCGCCCGAAAGATCAGTGTGAGCTGTGCTGCATCAAGTACCCCGAAGGGCGTGAAGTGAAAAGCCAGGAAGGACAGCAAGTGTTTGTACTTAACGGCATTCAAACCCAATCGGGGACTCGTTATAACCTGATAAACCAACTTCCGAGTATGCAGGGGTTAGTGGATATCGTCCGTATTAGTCCGCAACCACAAGGTACTTTTGACTGGCTAGATCGTTTCCGTAACAATGTTGATGGCGATCATCCCGTAAAATTGAGCAGCAAAGAAAGTAACGGCTATTGGTTACAGCTTGCCGGGTTAGTGACGGCATAAATACACGGAATTAAGAGACAAAAGGGCAATTATGTCAGACGATATCGCACGTATTGGTGTTATTACGGTCAGCGACCGCGCCAGTCGGGGTCAATATGAGGATGTCTCAGGTCCGGCTATTGAAGAGACATTAAATGACTACTTAACGTCTTCGTGGCAGCTGGTGTATCGGGTAATTGAAGATGAACAATCGCTGATTGAACAGACCATAAAAGACTTAGTCGACAAAGAAGGCTGTTGTCTGGTGGTGACCACCGGTGGTACTGGCCCGGCTAAACGCGATGTCACTCCCGAGGCAACTGAGGCAGTTTGCGACCGCATGATGCCGGGCTTTGGGGAGCTGATGCGACAAGAGTCGTTAAAGTACGTACCAACCGCCATTCTCTCTCGCCAAACTGCGGGTTTACGCGGCTCATCGCTAATTATCAACTTACCTGGTAAGCCAAAAGCCATTCGTCAGTGCTTAGACGCGGTATTTCCGGCAGTGCCTTATTGCATTGACCTTATGGAAGGCCCTTATTTGGAGTGTAACGAAACGGTGATTAAACCCTTCCGTCCTAAAAAATAAGAGCTACAGTGATTTCTGGTGTATTAGCCAAAAAGAATGCGGTGTGAGTTGTTGATTGGTATCACCAGATCAACAACCTCAGCTTTTTAGAGAAGGTTTTAGCCGCAGACATATCGGCGATGATTGATAAATGAACACTCATGTTCTCGCCTTGGGTTGCCATAAGCAAGCCAAGTTGAGTATCGGTCAGATTAAAGTCTTCCTTAATCTGAATGCCGATAATTGAAAAGATGGTCCAAACCGCAAAACAAAGTGTAAATGCCAGTGTTGATAACACCAGCGCGTAATTGCGTTGACCACCTGTTGCTGACAGGGGTTGGTTCATCGAAGACCTCCAGTTAGATCCGTTTAAGTCAGATACCTAAACTTTACTGTGAAGTTCGATAAAATTCTTTAGTATCAAATAGCTACAAGTATTAGGCGTAAGTTAAAGCCACCCCAAAGTAGGCATGACAAAATCAAGACAGAACAGTTGTTTTTCAGCAGTTAACTACCCCTTTAGAGGTAGTTTAACGAGTATGAGAAACGGCCAAATCAACTGAGGGGTACTAATTTATTTTCGGCGTTAGAACGCTATTTTTTTACGTTTAAAACATATATTATAAATACATCTTTAAAGTGTTCAGGTGACTATGATGCAGATCACAAACCGAGAGAAAGAAGATCAAATAACGCCGATACTCAGACAAGCATTTCGTCCTCTGTTCTTGCTAGGCGCACTATTCAGTGCTGTGGCAATTCTGCTTTGGGGCTTTGCGCTGGCGGGGAAGGTGAGCTTGCCGGTGTACGGAAATATTATGTTCTGGCACAGCCATGAAATGATTTTCGGTTTTGTAGTTGCCATTGTGCTGGGCTTTTTGCTCACTGCAGTGCAGAACTGGACGGGACTGCGCGCGCCGCATGGTAATACCTTGCTAGTAGTGACGGTGCTATGGAGTGCGGCACGATTATTATTGTTGTTTGGTGAAAACTTGCCGTGGTGGCTTGTGGCGGCGGTGGATGTCAGTGTTCTGCCTGTTGCTGCATTCTTGTTTGGCATAATGGTGCTAAAAATTAACCAAACCAGAAACCTGTTTTTTGTCCCCATTCTGCTGTTATTAACGGTGTGTAATCTATTGATGCACTACGGGTTGCATTTTGGTCATTACAACATCCAAGTACTGGGAGCTTATAATGCTGTATTCCTAGTGACATTGCTAATGGCCATTATCGGCGGGCGTGTTCTGCCAATGTTTACGGCCAACGGCACCATGACAAAGAAAGTTCAGGCATTGCCCTGGCTGGATAAAATGGCACTGGGCAGCTTATGGCTGATATTTGCGGTGCACTTTTTTAACCTGCATACGCTGTTGCCGAGCCAGGTAATGGTTGTGTTGTTCGCCTTTTGTGCCATAACAACAGCTGTTCGTGTAGCGCGTTGGAAAATTTGGATAACCTGGCGGGTGCCGCTGTTGTGGTCGCTGCATATTGCTTACTGGTTCATACCAATTGGTTTAGCGCTCTTTGCGCTACGCTATGCCGGTATTGAAATTACGCAAAGCCTGGCTATGCATGCATTGACGGCTGGCGCTATGGGTAACATGATTTTAAGCATGATAGCCCGGGTGTCGTTAGGGCATAGCGGGCGCCCGCTTCAGCCAAAACCTATTATGTGGGGGGCGTTTTTACTGGTGGTTATTGCGGCAGTAACGCGTGTTTTCCTTATCTGGTTTATGTCGGAACTGACCAGCCAGTGGTTAATGCTGAGCACGTTAGCCTGGGCCATTGCGTACAGCATTTACGTGGTCGTCTACTTCAAAGTGCTCACCACGCCACGAGCAGATGGTAACCCGGGTTAAGCTTCAGAGCAGTGGGGGCAAGTAGGGTGTTTTTGCAAATTCATCCGTTGCCAGTCACTGTGCAGTGCGTCAAACAGTAACAATGATGAATAAAGCGGCTGACCGATGTTGGCCGCTATTTTTATGGCTTCTACGGCTTGCATCGTGCCAATAACCCCCACCAGTGGCGACAACACGCCGGCTTCGGTGCAGCTGAGTTGCTACTCTCCAAAGAATTGACTCAGACAGCCGTAACACGCGCTGTCATTTTGCATGGAAAAGCTTGCTACTTGCCCTTCAAAGCGAATGGCAGAGCCGGACACCAAAGGCGTTTTGTGTTGCAGACAGGTTTTATTCACAGCGTTGCGTGTTTCCAAATTGTCACAGCAATCGACAACCAGGGTCGCAGCGCTGACTAATGGTTGCAGCGTGTCTTCATCAACTCGCGTATTAACCGTTTGAATACGGGTTTCGCCATTAAGCTCCTGCAACCGGCGCTTAGCGGCTTCGACTTTTGGTTCACCGACGCTTTGCTCTGAAAATAACACCTGCCGCTGAAGGTTGTGACGGTCAATGGTATCGTCATCGATCAATGTCAGCTCGCCAATACCGGCCGCTGTTAAATAAGGAGCTACAGCACAGCCAAGTCCACCCATGCCGATAATCAGAATGTGACTGTTAAGTAACTTCTCCTGACCATCTATATCCATTGCCGGCAGCGCAATATGACGGTTGTAGCGCATCATTTGTTCCGTTGACAGTGTCTTATTCATAATGACTCCTCTGGCGGTACAGGCACGGACTCAGGGCGACTGGCTAGCCAGGTACCCACAGTGACCAATACCACCCCGATGGTTATTTTCAGCCAAACGGGCACTTGCGGTACAAACAGCCATAAAATGACGTAACCACCGGCCATCATCACCAGTGCAATGACTTTAGAGCGGCGCTTCACTACTCGGTTATCGCGCCAGGCCCGAATATCTGGTCCGTATTTTGGATGGTTGACCAACCAGGTTTCTAGGCGGGGCCAGCCTTTACTGGCCGCCCATAACGCGGCAATAAGAAACGGTACGGTGGGCATAACCGGCAGGGCAATACCAATAAGCCCCAGTAAAACAAAGAATGCGACCAAAGAGCGCCATAGTATTTTCATTAAAAGCGCTCGGGTCATTACTTCATTCCTAATCGGGCGGCCATTTTATGTAAATTACTGGAGTCGAGCTTGAGCTCTTTAGCAGCTTTACTCCAACTGTCATCGTTACGCTCAAGCGCGGCTTCTATCATTTTGCGCTGTGTGTATTGTACCGCTTCTTTCATCGACAAACTCTGTGCCGGTAAATTTGCGTCACTGCTTTGAGCGCTTGAGTCTGCTACTGAAGGCAACTGTACGTCCAGGTCGAGCATTTCGGGCTCAATACTGGCGATATCATTTTTGTCGATACCATGGCTTAAGAGTTTAATGGCGGCCCGACTAATGACGTGCTCAAGTTCACGCACGTTACCAGGCCACTGATACTGTTGAATAGCCAACTCAGCCTCAGGCGACAAGCGAATAGCGCGCAAGCCTAGCCGAGCCCTGTTCAGCTCTAAAAAATGACCGGCCAGAATGGAAACATCGTCATCACGTTCACGTAGTGGTGGTATCGGCAGTGGATACACGGACAGGCGATGGTACAAGTCGGCACGGAAGGTTTCGTTACTGACTTGCTGTTTCAGGTTTCGATTGGTCGCGGCAATAATACGCACATCCACTTTGCGGTATTTGTCGGAGCCGAGGCGTTGAATTTCACCGTTTTGCAGTACGCGTAGCAATTTAGCCTGTATGGAAAGCGGTAACTCGCCGACTTCATCTAAAAACAGGGTGCCGCCATTAGCTGCATCGAAACGCCCGGATCGATCACTGGTTGCGCCCGAGAAAGCGCCTTTTACGTGACCAAAGAGTTCACTTTCCGCTAAGGACTCGGGTAATGCGGCGCAGTTTACGTATATCAGCGGCTTGTCGCTGCGTTGCGACAGTCGGTGTAATTCCCGCGCGAAAAGTTCTTTACCGACCCCGGTTTCGCCCAATAGCAACACGGGCAAGTCCGCACCCGCGACAACCCGAAGCTCCTTTAATACCGCATGAATGGCTTTGCTTTCACCAATAATTTCTGACTCATTGGCGTCGGTGGTACTGCTGTGTTCGACCGAATGTTTTTGCCCTTGGCGTAGTGCGCGAACGTTCTGCTCTAACTGGCCAATGCGAATGGCGGTTTCTACAAATAAGCTAAATTTTTGTAATTCAATAATGGAATCGTCAGTGAATGTCCCAGGCTCTAACGCGTCGAGTGTCAGTACGCCCCAGCATTTGCTTTCCAAATACAAACTAATGCCCATGCAGTCATGTACGGGCAATGCGTCGCCCGGTTGGTCAGCCAGTAAACCGTCGTAGGGGTCAGGCAGGGCTGAGTCATGCTCGAAACGGACGGCTGAGCGAGACGACAGCAAAGTCGCTAGACGTGGATGTTGCGCCAACACAAAGCGACGGCCCAAAGCTTCGCGCACAAGTCCCTGTACGGCAATGGGTTGCAGCACTTCGTTATCAAGCTTCAACAGAGCGACTGCACCACAGTTAAAATGGCGTCGCAACGTGCTGACGAGGTTCTGCAACCGCACAGCGGCAGGTTGCTCTGTTAATAAGTCGGCTAAAACACTTTCTTGTAGCATAGTTAAATCCACTATATTGGTAAAAACTACCCTAATTGTTAGGGTTGATACTACCGTGGGGTTTCTGAATGTCAATAATTACAATTGGATAGAAGTTGGCGCACTTGTTGCACTGTTACTTAGGAATTCATGTTTCATCCGGGAGTAGTTCCTGGAGTTGCGGATTAAGTTAAGGAGTTTAGCATGAGTGATTTACAGCAAAGGTTGGCGGATAGCGAAGCCAAATGGCAACAAGCAACAGCGCAGGAATTAATCGAGCACATTTATTTACGTTTCCATCAACGCCATCGTGAGCAATTACCAGAACTTAAGCAACTGGCAATGAAAGTGGAAGACGTGCATGGTGACCACGAACTCGCACCACGCGGTTTAGCGGAGCATCTGGACGCTATGTTGCAGGAATTGGAAAGTCATATGATGAAAGAAGAACAAATTCTTTTCCCAATGCTGTCGCGCGGTGTGTATCCAAGTGGTCCTATTTCTGTTATGGAAGAAGAACACGTGCAGCACGAAGCCGAGTTGGTGAAAATTAATCGGTTAACCAACAATCTGACACTACCGGAAGGCGCATGTGGTACTTGGACAGCTCTGTACAATGGTTTAAAAGAGTTACAGGATGATTTGCACGAGCATATTCACCTGGAGAACAACATACTTTTTACTGAAAAACAGGCAGCAGCGTCAGAGCACGGTAAAAACTTCTGTTGTGGTTCGTGTCAGTAACTAATCTGAAGTGACAAGGGTCGAATGCAAATGCGAATATTCTGTATTTGATCCTGTTTTAAGCTATTTTAGCGCTTTCATTAGAGAAGGTGTTTAGGGATGTATTCTTGAATCTCGTACCATCCTCTCGACCTCGAAATAACCGCGCATAATGAGGAAAAAAGTAGGCCGAATAGCGGGTAGGTTATCTTGGCACTCTAGCGATTATCATCAACGGCGCTGAAGTAGTCTTTACATGTATCGATGTCCACGGTATCCATCCCGAACTATTTTAGAATCGGCCTATATGATCACAGCCAAAGGTGCTCGTCAAACCGATCCTTTTTGGTTAAAAAACGTTCGCGATCTCGCCCTGCTAGGTAGTCTAACGCCTAATCATTGATGAGATGGCTAATATAGATGGAAGGCGTTTGTCAATTAGTAGGTTGTTTATTGTCGTTTTTTCTGGCGAACAACTAACATTAGACCTAATATGCAGTTACACACTTTAAAAGCGCTGTCTCATTTTTAATAATGGATTGAAAGAGGTCGGTTTTATTGCTGCCTCCTTCACTTTGCGTCACGGTGGGCGTGAGGTAGGGTGTTGCAAAAAGGTTGAATGGACGTCATCGCACGGGAACCACAATGAAAAAAACGAACTATTACGCACTGAAACTGGCGTTTATCTATTTCTTTTTTGCGACTTTGTGGATCCTTTTTTCCGATCGCGTGGTGACTGCGTTGGCAACGAATCTAGAGATGCATGAATTAGCACAAGCATTTAAAGGGCATTTCTTTGTGGTGGTGACATCGATTATGCTCTGGAACCTGGCAAGAAGGAATAACCTAGCGTTAGAGCGAGCGAGTGACATTGATAGTGTCACAGGGTTGCACAGCCCGTCAGTGTTTATGCGTCATGTGGATACCTTGCTCGCCCCACGGGAGCAACAAACCTCGTATGTTTTGGTGATTATCGACATTGATGCGTTTACATCACTCACTAACAAACTTGGGTTTGAACGTACCAATCACCTGTTGTCTGACATGGCTCATGCCATTGAGATATCAACGCTACTCGATAAACTCACCTCGCGTGTCCATGCAGACCGCTTTGCCTGCCTTGTAGCGTTAGACGGTGCCAGCGATATGGCACTTTATATTGATAGGTTGCACCGTGAATGTCATCGTCATTTGCAACGATACGAGGCGTTGTTTCCTAAATCATTGAACTTATCACTCTAGCGGCGATCAGATCATCAACGCCTCAAAACCGGTCTCAGATGATGAGCAAAGCCAAGTATAAAATCAGCAATTGGAAGCAATACAATCAAGCACTGATTAATCGTGGTTCGATTACCTTTTGGGTTGATGACGCCGCTATCCAGACTTGGAACTGCAAAGAGCATCATGGAAA
>NZ_MEBP01000093.1:0-7662 GCF_001722075.1 Salinivibrio sp. SS2
TTGGCTTTGCTCATCATCTGTGACCTGTTTGAGGCGTTGATGATCTGATCGCGGCTCGGATAAGTTCAATGATTTAGGAAGCAACGCCACGCAGATGCACTAACTAAGTAATCGCAAGAGAGATTGCAGTACTGCAATCACCAATCATCTAAATCGACACCTCCATCATAGGGTTCCGTATCTTCGGCACTGTCGGTTCATCCCCGTGGGCACGGGGAACACCACCCAGAAATGATGTATAGCATGCGCTATCACGGTTCATCCCCGTGGGCACGGGGAACACTTGAGCTTAGGGTTTGCGCCTTCACGCTCTGGCGGTTCATCCCCGTGGGCACGGGGAACACTCCACCCGCAGTGATCGATAGCGCGTTAAATACGGTTCATCCCCGTGGGCACGGGGAACACACATAGACTTCCTGACCACTTACACTGCGCAGCGGTTCATCCCCGTGGGCACGGGGAACACGCCAGCTTAAAAAAGCGGTCAAGGTGGAGCAGAGGTTCATCCCCGTGGGCACGGGGAACACGCCAGCTTAAAAAAGCGGTCAAGGTGGAGCAGAGGTTCATCCCCGTGGGCACGGGGAACACTACCAAAAATAACAGACGTTTTTCGGGAAAAACGGTTCATCCCCGTGGGCACGGGGAACACGACAAAATGATCATATCCATAGTGAATAGCCACGGTTCATCCCCGTGGGCACGGGGAACACAACACCCGAAATCGCGACGCCAAGGTTATCGCCGGTTCATCCCCGTGGGCACGGGGAACACCACAAGGCCGCCTGTGACGGTGGTGTCAAAGTCGGTTCATCCCCGTGGGCACGGGGAACACAAAAATCGATTGACCGTGAAACGGGAAAAAACCGGTTCATCCCCGTGGGCACGGGGAACACTCGACAATGCAGGCCACGCCACCATTTGTCGCCGGTTCATCCCCGTGGGCACGGGGAACACGATTCATAATCACCTCAGCTAAAATCAAGTAACGGTTCATCCCCGTGGGCACGGGGAACACAACGAATACGGCGAGCCTAACCCGCATGTTCACGGTTCATCCCCGTGGGCACGGGGAACACAGGTTTAAGTGATACAGATTTGACGAGTTGCCCGGTTCATCCCCGTGGGCACGGGGAACACTTTGACTTCAATCCTCCCACCAGAGTTATTGACGGTTCATCCCCGTGGGCACGGGGAACACTCAACTTCTGGGACGGGAACATCCTCCACAACCGGTTCATCCCCGTGGGCACGGGGAACACGCAACGACGGCCACCGCGAAACGGCGCGGGATGCGGTTCATCCCCGTGGGCACGGGGAACACGGAGTGTTGCAATAGTGGCTCGTTAATCACTGCGGTTCATCCCCGTGGGCACGGGGAACACATGAATATTAACTACCGCCATTTGCGGCCTGTCGGTTCATCCCCGTGGGCACGGGGAACACGGTTATAAAAGGGTAAAGCGCCATGATCTTTCCGGTTCATCCCCGTGGGCACGGGGAACACAAAAATCGATTGACCGTGAAACGGGAAAAAACCGGTTCATCCCCGTGGGCACGGGGAACACATCCAGATATCTACGTTGGTAACTCTCGTAATCGGTTCATCCCCGTGGGCACGGGGAACACGTGAGCGGGTTTTCCTGATCAAACCAAAACATCGGTTCATCCCCGTGGGCACGGGGAACACGATAATGCCTCAGCACTTTGTTTGCGCCACCACGGTTCATCCCCGTGGGCACGGGGAACACGATGGATATAAGCAACACGCGCAGAGACATCACGGTTCATCCCCGTGGGCACGGGGAACACGCAAGATGGGCACTCTTTTGCTGATGTTGATACGGTTCATCCCCGTGGGCACGGGGAACACGATGGTGTCGTTGCCGACACCGATTTTTTGTCCGGTTCATCCCCGTGGGCACGGGGAACACATATAGGTGCGTACATCGCGAACCTGGTTGTACGGTTCATCCCCGTGGGCACGGGGAACACTCACCGCTGGCGATGACATAACGCTCGGAAGCCGGTTCATCCCCGTGGGCACGGGGAACACAATTACCGCAAACATACGCCGCTGAGTGCGTGCGGTTCATCCCCGTGGGCACGGGGAACACTCACATAGCCCATCCAATCACCGGTATCTGCGCGGTTCATCCCCGTGGGCACGGGGAACACATCGATGGGGAGGGTTTGCACTACGCTGCCAGCGGTTCATCCCCGTGGGCACGGGGAACACTCATCCATTTCAACAGTGGTCATAACAATATCCGGTTCATCCCCGTGGGCACGGGGAACACAGCGGCCCCACGTATTCGCGTGTTTTGGTTTTCGGTTCATCCCCGTGGGCACGGGGAACACAAAGAACATCCCGTTACCATCGACACCGAACTCGGTTCATCCCCGTGGGCACGGGGAACACTGCCAAAATGTCTGCACGCCTCTTGTGACAAACGGTTCATCCCCGTGGGCACGGGGAACACCATATTATGCTCTTCAGCTAAGGCGATAAGCGCGGTTCATCCCCGTGGGCACGGGGAACACCACTCAACCTCTTTTCTAATCGCGATCATTAGCGGTTCATCCCCGTGGGCACGGGGAACACGAATGCGGCGTTGTAGTTCACCACCCATTCGACGGTTCATCCCCGTGGGCACGGGGAACACATTAAACGGCGAACCAGTATTCAAAAGTTATGCGGTTCATCCCCGTGGGCACGGGGAACACGTCTTGGGCGATGGAATACAAATCAGTGGCCTCGGTTCATCCCCGTGGGCACGGGGAACACTCTAAACGGATATTACTGTTTTATATAACAAAAATCGACCTGCATTTTTCTACCAACTTTTTAAAGAGCAAACTGGGCTTATTTATCCTCATCACTCGGCTTGAATACCACCAACCTTAAACCATCCAAATCGACAGGCTCTCGGCGATTCTCACCATAAGTTTGAAAGTCAAAACCTGATTCATTATTCACCGCCCAACACATCACCACGTTGCCTACATCAGCGAGTTCAGTTATCTGCTCCCAAATCATTTCCCGCACGCGACGTGTTACATCGCCCACATAAACACCAGCGCGAACTTCGAGCAGCCAGACAGCAAGTCTGCCACGTAACCTTGGCGGTACGGCTTCGGTGACGACAACAAGCATACTCATTATCTAGCCGCTCCTATGTCCGCTATCACCGATTGATTTTGGCTCAGGTATAGCTGGTGGTTGGGCGTCATGAGGCGGTTCAGGCGGTGTAATATCACCTGCCGCTAATACCTCTTCGATCATCGGAATAATATTTTTCAATAACTTGCTGGTTCTAAAGAGTTCACGACAAGCAAGGCGTACTTGTCTGTCAGGTGCCGCGGGTGAAGAAGCGGCAACTTTGAAGGCGAGTGGTACGACCGTGTCAAATTTAACAATGTCTGCAATATCATAAACGAACGAAAGTGGTTTACCCGAGTGGATAAATCCAATCGCCGGCGCGTAACCAGCTGCTAAAATAGCCGCTTCAGTCACGCCATAAAGGCAACTGGTCGCCGCACTAATACATTGATTGGTCACATCGCCTTTATCCCAGTCATTTGGATCATAGTTGCGGCCATGCCATTCAACGCCGTATTGCTTGGCCAATATTTTGTAGCTGTTGCGTACTCGAGCCCCTTCAATACCACGTAATTGTTCAACACTACGTCTTTGAGGCGCCGGCTCACCAAATCGTCGCTCAAACATTTTACGCACGACTTTTAGACGTAAATCAGGGTCAAGCGCAAGCTGCGCTTGGTATAAAAGACGATCAGACCGCGCACCGCCAGGTTGCCCCACAGAATACAGTCTCACTCCTGCTTCACCGACCCAAATCAATAATGTACCCGTTGTTGCCGCGAGTTTAACCGCAGCATGACTGATGCGCGTACCCGGCTCCAACATAATGCATACCACTGAGCCCACTGGGATATGCATTCGTTCACCATTCACCTCATCAATCACAACAAAGGCACCATCACGCACATCAATGCGCCCCATCCCGACAAAAACCATCGAACGCCTGTCTTTTATCGGGATAGGTTTTAACGGAATGAACCCCATGGTTCCTCCATATTTATTGGCCGATATCTACGCAGGCCGAATCAGCATTAACCCACAACCCATAGCTTTGGCGCGCCCAAAACCTTTTGCGTATTGTTCCAAAAAGCGTTCGCTGTCTTGGAGCGTTAAAGTACCGCGAGCATCCACACTCGAAAACTGCACATGCGCGCCATTCTTTTTCCGACTTTGATGTTGGGTATATCCCTCAATCGTTGGTACGTTATCGAATGTAACACCCCACTGCGACAATCGATTTTCATCACAAAGCCATTGTTGCGCGGCCTTATCCATAGTTTCCTGCAATGCGATAGCGCTCACTTCCCCCACCTGCTTTTTCGCATGCATAAGGACATCGTGCCGCTGTCGCTTTCCTTTTGCATCTGTCACACAAATCGTCGGGTTAACCCTTAGCTGAAAATGAAGTCTCTGGCCATTGTATAACTGGGGCGAAAATGGCTTGACTTGGAGGTCGAACACACCGGTTTCATCTTGTGGTGGAATAGTAGAAAGCACATAAAACAGAGGCCGTCCCGTGGTTTGTTCTTGCTCCTCTCGATATATAAACGGTCGCTCACTCGCATGACGAAAGAGTTGCCAAATGATTTGGTGAGCACTGTATGCACCATTGTGGCCAAATTTTGAGATCAGTTTAACTGCTTGTGCCGATGACAGTAGCCGGACTTTAGACAGATACATCATTGGCCTCCTCTACCGTCAATTGATGCATAACGCGTTGTTTAAATTGCCAACGACCGCGATTGATAGGCTCATCCCAAGGGTGGGTGGTTAATACGCGCTCATCATCAATTTCTCCCACATCGCCTTCCCAAAAGTAAGTCGCATAAGGTGTCGCCCCCAGCCAGAGTGCATCGCTTTTATTTGATGCTGTTATCGCTGGAAAATCGATATCTAATGCTGACTTTAAATCAGCATTGGCCACCAAGGTAGGTTGTAGTGGTAAGGCCGGTGGACATGATTTTCTCCCCAAAGAAAGGGGATACACAGGCTTTAACAACGCCTTTTTTAGCTCGTTTAATGACATAGTAGCCGAGGGCGAGAGCCACACTGCAACTACCCACAAACCGTCACAACGATAATCACGTTTTGAGAGCACAGTTTGTAGTTTCTTTCCCATTTTTAATTCACTGTGGCGCGTGCGATGTATGCGCTTTTTATCGTGACTCGGCACCTGCGCGGTATGGTAGTCACGCAAAAGCGAACCCGGTACACACTGTTTGATGCCGATACATACGCTTTGTTGCAAGCTCAAAAGCTGCGTTTCATCATCCCGTTTTATGCCAAGTGCCGCCCCAAGTAATCCAAGTACGGCTGAACGCGACGGATACGCGCTGGTGGGTCTGTCGCCACCAACGGCTGGCTCCCCCCAACTGGCTAGCGGTCCATATAGTCGAAAAACAAGATAATCTCGCATCTTGCCTCCCACTTATTCTGTAACGAAGTTGAGTAGTTCATCAAACGAGCCGCTACCCTCAAATACATTTAATGCATAGCGGCTATCTGCACACGCACCATACACTTGATCGAATTTTTGCACTTGATCGTTGAGCGCCGCTACGGCCGCTTGACCTTGATCGGGATCGTTAATGGGCTTAAGAAACGCTACCGATAATTGTCTTGGCTGGTGTTCGCCTTTCTCGGCTAAAACAAAACTCGCGTAAGCACGTGAAGCAAAGCTATTTTGTTTTCCTGAAGGTGCTACTTTAACCGCCGCTTCCGTCAGGGCTTTGATCGCACTATCGGCAAGTGCCTCATCACCCTGCAAGTTGTCAATCAACTGCGTTTTGTTGATGCAGATATAGGAATAGAATAAGGCGGCCGCGAAACCCGCTTCGCCAAGGTGAGCAGAGCCCGCATCTTCCTTTTTGTTGTTCAAATCATCCACAGCGGTAAAATAATCATCTTCCACAACCACGCTATGAACACTCAATGCATGCGCAACTTGGCAGGCGGCCTCCACATTAAACGATGGCGAAGAGGCTAGCATACGGCCAAATAAGGCGATATCGGCTGCTGCATGATCTGCCTTTAATAAGTCCAGTTCTTCTTTTTTTGGCGCACGATTTTCTTCTGCCAATATCGCGATCAAAGAGCGTGCTGCATCTTGCTCTTCTGGGCTAATATGAACAAGTTGCTCGATATCTAGTTGATCTTTCTTGATTTGACCAAAAACCCCTGCTATCTCTGCCGCCCATGCTTTGGCGGATTTTTCGGTCACACCTTGTTCGATAAGCTCACTGTATAACTGTCGGCCGAAACGTTTGGTCCGAATCCCAATTTTACCTGCCAAGGCCGTTTCAAAGACTTCTGATGTCCGCCAATGGCGTTTTAAACTTTGCGAGCTCACACGCAAGCGCTCAAATCCGCCCATTTTTGCGGTTTTGGGCCGACCTAAATCGTCACGGTTCAGGTTAGAAGGCGCATAAGAAGTCAGTAGGTGTAGTTGAATAAATTGGCTCATTCTCTTTTCCTTTTTTCTATTTAGTTCCCGCTGCGCGGTAATAGTCCATTGCCCATTGAACAGTGATGCGTTTATCTGCTTGACGAGGATAAAATTGGCTGTGTTCCTCAAACCATTGATAGATATCTTTCGCCAAAGATGAAACCAAAACACTGTGATCAAGCTGATGCAGGATCCTTCTTAAACGGCGCAGAAATTCATCCGGTGTCTTGGTATCTTGCAGTTGTGCAAAGCGCAGCTCACTCACTCTCGATTTATCACTTTGTGCTTTACTCCCCGCCGCCGTTGCCAGATTGTGTGCGCTATCATGCTTCACATGTACTAGCGCACCAGCAATAGCTGCCCAGCATTCCATGTCACTTGATGTGGCATGCTCCGTTATAGGAGCAGGCAAGCTTTGCCATAAGGCACGAAACCCCGGGGTCAGCATAACGGCGTCAAGATCTCGACAACGTTTTAGCTGTGCTTTTTGTGCGTTTGGGGCTGGCGTGATACCTTTTTTGTATAATTCATTCGGTGATAAGTACATACTTTGCCACCAGCGTAAAACACTATGTTGTAGTGTACTATCCATTAGGCGATCTCCTTATCAATCGCAATATCGTGTTCACGAATAAATGCTTTTATATCTTTACTGTTAAATAGCCACCAGCTTAGAGTCTGTCTCGCTTTAATCCGTCTCGCCATATTCCTCACATTACCCAGCTCAGTCATGGCATAACCATCAAATAAGTCGAAACATACAGCGCGTAATGTGTTGAGCCATTTTTTTGCTTGTTCCGACGTTAAGCTCTCGTCTTCTTGCTCTATATTTTCAATCAACTGCGACACGGCAGTAAAAAAAGCAGACTCCGTCTTCTGCCAGAACGCGAGATCGATAAAAGATGTATCGCCTTTCGCATCCTTTGGACGATCAAACCACGCATTTTTAATTTGGTCGCGTAGCTGCTTAAGACTTTTGACCGACGTTGTTTCCTAAATCATTGAACTTATCACTCTAGCGGCGATCAGATCATCAACGCCTCAAAACCGGTCTCAGATGATGAGCAAAGCCAAGTATAAAATAGCAATGGTAGAAAACAAAGTAAAAAAATAAAAA
>NZ_MEBP01000094.1:0-49245 GCF_001722075.1 Salinivibrio sp. SS2
GATTTAGGAAACAACGCCGTCTAAATGTACCAACCGTTTTGGGCAAAAGTGAAGGCATTCGTGGTTTTTTGAATTAATCTCTCATAGTTTTCTACTAGATACGTCATCCTTTACATTAGAGCAACAGATAAAGGCTTCGATTTAACAAAAAACATATCTTACTCTTTGGCACCCAAATCATCACTCAGCGGATACCAAAAAGCCCGCACTTTTCAGCGCGGGCTTGAGTATTTAAGTATGGTGAGCGGACTGGCTTACCAGCCTTTTACCACTGCGCCGTCAAAAACTTCCATCGCGGCGTTGTAAACCGCGTCGGTTTGGTAGGCTTTAACAAAGTTTTTCACGTTTTCAGCGTCTACGTTGTCTTTGCGCGCCACAATCAGGTTCACGTAAGGCGATTCTTTGTCTTCAACAAACAGGCCGTCTTTGCTTGGGGTTAGGCCCACGCCGGCGGCAAAGGTGTTGTTGATGATCGCAATGTCCACGTCTTCCAGTGAGCGAGGCAGTTGTGGCGTTTCTAGCTCGATGATTTCCACGTTTTTCGGGTTCTCAACGATATCCAGTTTGGTGGCGTTAATGCCGGCGCCTTCTTTGAGTTTGATAATGCCTTGCTGCTCCAGCAATACCAGCGAACGGCCAAGGTTCGATGGGTTGTTAGGCACGGCAATTTTGCCGCCTTCAGGCAAATCGGCCACGCTATCGAGTTTGTAAGAGTAGGCCGCAATCGGATACACAAAGGTGTTGCCTGCAATCGCAAACTCGTAGCCACGGTCTTTGATTTGTGCGTCGAGGTACGGTTTGTGCTGGAAGGCATTCACGTCCACAGAGCCATCGGCGAGGGCGGCGTTAGGGGACACATAGTCGGTAAAGGTAATGAGCTTCACTTCAAGGCCGAGTTTTTTGGCTTCTTGAACCGCATATTCGGCCACTTGTGCTTCTTCACCGGCCATGACGCCAACGGTGATTTTGCTGTTGTCTTGCACGGCAGCTTCTTTTTCACCACAGCCGGTAAGGGCAAGGGTTGAGGCCAGTCCAAGTGTGGCAAGCAGTGTTTTAATCGTGGTTTTCATTGTCTGTCTCCCTTTTAAAAAACGTATCCGTTTTGACGGTAGTCCCGCACCACTTGTGGCCGTGTGGCATCCCAAGTGGCTGGGACAAATGTTGTGTTTATGTGTTTGGATGTTTAGCGGTGATTTGTGCGACGCACTAAGTAATCTCCGCATGATTGAATCGCTTGTACCAGCACGACCAGCATCACAACCGTGATCAGCATGACGGTGGTATCAAAGCGCTGATAACCGTAGCGAATGCCCACGTCCCCGAGGCCGCCACCGCCGACAGCCCCCGCCATGGCGGAATAGCTCACCAAGGTGACTAAGGTGATGGTGGCACCATTGATGATCCCCGGCAGCGCTTCGGGCAGCAGCACTTTGTAAATAATTTGCGTTGGGGTTGCGCCCATCGCTTTTGCGGCTTCTTCCAACCCTGCGGGCAGCTCTAAAAGCGCACCCTCTACCAAACGCGCAATAAATGGAATAGCGCCGACCGTAAGCGGCACAATGGCTGCCGCGGTGCCGATGGAGGTGCCCACCACAAAGCGAGTGAATGGGATGATAGCCACCAACAAAATAATAAACGGAATGGAACGGCCGATGTTCACGACGGCGCCCAAAATTTGATTAACCCGTGGCTGCGCTTTCAGTCCGCCTTTTTTGGTGATGTGCAGCAGCACGCCAAGTGGGATCCCGAATGCAAAGCCAAGCAGTCCGGAGACCAACACCATGTAAATGGTTTGGCCGGTGGCATCGGCCAGCAGTTCAATCAGTGCTTGGTTTTGTCCAATCCATTGGGTTAACGCATCAATCGACATAGCCAAGTACCTCCGTGGCGACATGGTGTTTGTTTAGGTAGTGAATCGCATCATCAACAGCACTTTTCGGGCCCATAATCTCCGCCAAGAGTAGACCAAATTTCACGCCGCCGGCGTAATCAATGTCAGAACTTAAGATGCTGATATCAATATTAAATAAGCGAGACATCTGGCTGATCAGTGGCTCGTCGACCGTGGCGCCTGTAAATTCTAGACGTACCAGCGGATAGCTGCCTTTAAAGTAGTCTTTTTGTAAGCGTTGGGCGTAGTCATGTGGCACCGACAAATCCAAGGTGGAGCGAATAAAGTTTTTCGCTAACTCGGATTTAGGATGAGCAAAAATATCGCCTACGGGGCCAGACTCAACCAGTTCGCCATCACCAATAATCGCCACATCGTGACAAATGCGCTTCACTACATCCATTTCGTGGGTGATCAGCAAAATGGTGAGGTTGAGCTTTTCATTAATGGTTTGCAGCAACGACAAAATTGATTGGGTTGTAGCCGGATCCAACGCGCTGGTTGCTTCATCACAGAGCAATACATTTGGGCTTGGCGCCAGCGCGCGAGCGATAGCAACACGCTGCTTTTGTCCACCACTGAGGCTAGCAGGATACACATCACGCTTATCGGCCAAACCGACCAAATCCAGCAACTCGCTGACGCGCGTTTCAATTTCATCGCGGCGAGTACCACTGAGCTCCAGCGGCAGGGCGATATTGTCGAACACGGTGCGCGACGACAGCAGGTTAAAGTGTTGGAAGATCATGCCGATTTTACGGCGCGCCTGGGTTAACTCACGGTTGGGCAACGCAGTAAGGTTGACGCCGCCCACGGTCACTGAGCCGCTGGTTGGGCGCTCAAGTAGGTTAACCATCCGGATCAGCGTGCTTTTGCCCGCACCAGAGGCGCCAATCACACCAAACACTTTTCCTTTCGGAATAAATAAATTGATGTCTTTAAGGGCATGAATTCGGCGCTCCCCGAGTTCGAATACCTTGTTGAGTTGTTTTATCTCAATCATCACATGTCCTTAGCGATAAATCTTATGACATCTCGCAGCTGTCCAGCGCCTTGCACCTTGGCTGTCGGGTCTCTCTGGTTATTGATGCTATGGTTTCGTTAAAAACAAGTCAATGGATATTTTTACTTCTAGACGTCTAAATGGCAATAAGTCTAACCGTCCGGTTATAAAGTAAGCGAAGGGCTTGATCTCTGCAGGCAAAGCGCGTTAACTGATAGCCTCCGTACCTAACTGTTAAGACTGTTGTATTTATGTCTCCCCTGTTGATTGATACCACCATGCTGACGCTGTTTATTCCCACCTTCTTTTTTGTGTCGGTTACGCCCGGCATGTGCATGACGTTATCGATGACCCTTGGCATGACAATTGGCGTTAAGCGTAGCTTACATATGATGTGGGGCGAGCTTATCGGCGTGGGGCTGGTCGCGATAGCCTCTGTTATTGGTGTGGCGACGGTGATGCTGAACTATCCCGCCGTATTTCAGGTGTTTAAATATGTCGGTGGTGTGTACTTGGCGTATTTAGGCGTACAAATGTGGCGCTCTCGCGGCAAGATGGCGATCCCAAATGAGGATGACGATAGCCCCAATGAAGCCTCGGCATTGTCGTTGGCCGCGCAAGGCTTTGTGACCGCCATTGCCAACCCGAAAGGTTGGGCGTTTATGATCTCGCTGTTGCCGCCGTTTATTAACCCTGCAATGTCACTACCCAGCCAGTTGAGCGTGCTGGTGTTGATCATTCTTTGCACGGAATTCAGTTGTCTCATGCTGTATGCCAGCGGTGGGCGTACCTTGCGTCAGTTTTTGCAGCAAAAGGGCAATGTGCAATTGCTGAACCGAATCGCCGGCACCCTGATGATTGGGGTCGGATTTTGGCTGGCGTTGGGATAAGTGCTTTCATGATGTTGTTGAGCATTTTATTACTTTATTATCTGCGTTAAATAAGATTAGCAAACGATAACCATTTGCATTATCATCCCCGTCGCTTTTTATTGACGGGGAATGTTCAATGCAGTTAAAGCCAATCGCCTCTTTTATTCTTACCTTTTTTGCTTTTCCTTCTCTCGCGCTTGCCGCACCGGCAGAGGATGTGTCTGAAAACGATGCGCCGATCGATACCGTGGTGGTCAATGCCGATCGCTTTTCCGATGCGCTGATGATGCGTGAGGATTTGGATAAGGTTCGCGGGATCAGTAACGCGGATGTCTTTTCGGGCAACACCAGTATTCAGCTCAATAACATGCACAACGAAGCCGGTGCGATTGATCCCGGTATTCGTGGTTTGCAGGGGCATGGGCGGGTTGCGATGCTGATTGATGGCAGTTTGCAGTCGACGCATACCTCGCGTGGTTATCAGGGGGTGAGTGATCGTACCTACATTGATACCGACTTATTGTCGTCGCTGTCGGTAGACAAAGGGGCCACAATTGGGCGGTCGCCTTATGCCAGCGGTGCGATTGGTGGCACCATTACCGCTACCACACTCAATGCGACAGACATTGTTCGCGATGGCGAGGGCTTTGGTGCGGTGGTGAAACTACGTGCCCACAATAACGCCCGCTCGCCGCGAGTGAGTGACGATGCCCAAGAGCAAATGCGTTATCGCTTGGCCGACCGCAATGATCATCAAGGATTTGATAACGGGTCTGCGATGGTAGGGCTGGGTTATCAGAGTGATGGGCTTGATGGTGTGCTGGCATTTAGCCATCGCAAAAAAGGCAACCACTTTGCCGGCAAAAAGGGCATTGAACGCTACGAAGAGCCCGTGATTGGCGCAGGCCAAGAGGTGGGTAATACCAGCTTTGAGAGTGATTCTTGGCTCGCCAAACTGGACAAAGAATTCGGCAATGGTCATCAGGCGGATATTAGCTATCGTCATCACCGCCAAGAGGCGGGCGAGGTGCTGATGGCCTACTGGTATACCTACGAGAAAGATGGCGACACTTTGATGCCACAGTGGGGGCTAGGAACCGCGGATGTGGATGCTTATAGTGCGAATTATCGCTATACGTCGCCGTCGCAAAGCTGGCTGAATCTGCATGCGAATGCGTGGCACACGTCCGCCAAATTGAACCAATACAACGGTCTCTGGGCGAAAGGCAGTAATGCAGAGCAATATCTGCATGAGTATCAAAACGACCGTCATGGCGCGAGTATCGTCAACCGCAGTGAATGGTCGAGTGTGCCGGTGAGTGTGGATTATGGTGTGTCTTACACCAAAGAAACCCTTGAACCGCGTGGTGACACCGACAAGTTTTATACCAGCGAGCCGACCTCTCGCCACGGAAAACGCTCTGAGTGGAGTGTGTTTGCCAATAGTGAAATCGATCTCGCGCCGGTGACCGCAAAGCTTGGGGTGAACTGGCATGAGGCGCAATCACTGGATAAGCAAACCCAGCAATCTTTGCACTATCGCGGTGAATGGGACTTATTGGGTGAGCTGTATTATGACATCAACGCTTCGGCGTCTGTGTTTGCCAAACTCTCTCGCACGGCGCGATTACCGAGCTTGTATGAAGTCACCATTTCTAACGAGGTGTTTAGCTACAATCCGTATAACCCGCTCGATCCTGAAGTGTCGTTTAACCAAGAGTACGGTGTGAGCTTAGACGGCCGAGCTTGGTTGCAGGAACTGGGGCTTGCGCAAACGCGCCGTGCCGCCATGACGGTGTCCTACTTTAATAATCACGTCAGTGACTTTATTTCTGGAGGTGTGCTCGATCGCACGCCGGGGATGCCGTCTTGGCGCAGTAATTTTACTTTTACCAATTATGATGAGCTGTCGCTGTCTGGCATCGAGTTGCAAGCGCATTACGCGTATCAAGGGTTTTATAGCCACTTCTCTGCCACGTTTTACGACAGGGTGCAGGTGTGTTCGCAAGATCAAGCCGAACGTTCAGGCATGGACCGCTGTAACAGCTTAGGCTTTGCGTGGGGCACCACACCGACTCGTATTCCACCTGAGCGTAAATGGCACCTGAATATTGGTCATAAATGGTTGGATGATCGGCTCGATATCGGTACAACAGTGCGTTATCACAGTGGCAAGTCGAACCCTGCGGATTGGCTAAAAGGCACCGGTGCCGCAAGCCCGGTGGTGGCTATCGCATCAGAATACTTGGTCGATATTTATAGTCACTATGACATCACGCCGGATGTCAGTGTCTTTATGACGGTGAATAACCTGACGGACCGTTACACTATTCAACCAGGCTCGGTGGTGAGTATGCCGGATCCGGGTCGTACCATTACCCTCGGCACCCAGTGGTCGTTCTAAAGGTGGTGAGTTAGCGCTGACTCGGCGTTGAGCAGGATGAACAGGCCTTTACGGATCCCGTAACAGGCCTGTTTTTTATTTTGCCCGTGTTCATTGTGGCGCTGAGGGTGCAGCCATGCCGTGATGGCGAGTCACCAAGGCGCAGAATAGGTCATGTGCCGTCGATAAAATCGCATCCGGAAAGTCATAGTCAGGGTTGTGCAGCTGTGGGTGATGCTCTCCGCTGCCAATTCCAAACAACGCGCCGGGCCAACGGGCGAGAAATTCGGCCACATCTTCTGACCACCGCATTGGCTCGGTAAGTGTTTGAACTGACAAACCAAGTGTTTGGGTGGCGTCAACCACATGGGCGTAATGATCCGGATGGTTGTAGGCGGCGATAAAAGGCTCGTGCCATGCAATGGATACCTCTAGCCCCGCGTGTTGCGCGATTGCGTTAATCGTGGTGGTCAGGCTGGCTTTCATCGCGTGGAAGGTCGCGTTGTCATCGCTGCGTAGCGTCGCCATCACAGTGGCATCACCGGGCGAAACACCAAAGGCGGGTTCACCTAGCTGCGCGTGCACTAAGGTGACCAGACTGAAGGCAGGGTGATGTTGTTCTGGTAGTTGCATCAAGGCGGTCATAACCTCTGTCATGGCACTGGCTGGGCTGATGCCGCGTTCTGGGTAAGCGGCATGGGAGGTTTTGCCTCGAAGGTGTATCGCGACGCCGGTTGACGCGCAGGCAAAGGTGCCTGAACGCACTACGATGTGATGTTGAGCAAAGCCCGGTAGATTATGAAAGGCATAGACATGATCGATCTCTTGCGTCGCTAAACAGGGATCAGCACACATGCGCGCCGCCCCTTCACCGGTTTCTTCGGCGGGTTGAAAAACA
The DNA here is from genome assembly GCF_001722075.1 of Salinivibrio sp. SS2. Classification (NCBI taxonomy): domain Bacteria; kingdom Pseudomonadati; phylum Pseudomonadota; class Gammaproteobacteria; order Vibrionales; family Vibrionaceae; genus Salinivibrio; species Salinivibrio sp. SS2. The sequence goes on from NZ_MEBP01000094.1 coordinate 7,048, forward strand.
AGGAGTACCTTGCCTTGTTGTGGCGGTTGTTGCGCGAGGGTGTGCGCCACCATTAATAAGGCGGTGGCGTGGCCATCATGGCCGCATGCGTGCATAACGCCTTCATGGTTTGAGGCATGAGCACATTGGGTGCGTTCATGGATGGGAAGCGCATCAAAATCGGCACGCAGTAAGGTGGTGGGGCCAGCTGCCTTGCCGGCAATCTCAACCACAATGCCATGTCCACCAATCTCGGTGTGTGGCGTAAATCCGAAGGCGCGCAATTGGGCGGCAAGGGTCCGCGCACTTTGCGCTTCGTGGTTGGACAGTTCAGGGTATTGGTGCAGGGTACGGCGCAGGCTCACGGGATCAAATAGAGTGGCCATCATCGACTCCAAAACAAGGATGGACCCTTATGCTAGATCGGGTGAGGGCATCGCGTTGTGAACCCAAACGCAAAAAAGCCAGCAACGAATGCTGGCTTTTGAATCAAAGACGAGGCGAGGCTTACGCTTGGCCGTTGTCTTCTGCTTGTTTCGCTTGGATAGCGGTCAGTGCAACAGTGTAAACAATGTCGTCTACCAAGGCGCCGCGAGACAGGTCGTTGACTGGCTTACGCATGCCTTGCAGCATTGGACCAATTGAAACCAGCTCAGCAGAACGCTGTACCGCTTTGTACGTGGTGTTACCAGTGTTCAAGTCTGGGAAGACGAACACAGTGGCTTTACCCGCAACTGGGGAGTCAGGCGCTTTTGATTTCGCGACATTTTCCATGATCGCAGCATCGTACTGAAGCGGGCCATCAATCACCAGATCAGGGCGCTTCTCTTTCGCGATACGGGTGGCTTCGCGAACTTTGTCCACGTCAGCCCCTTTACCTGAACTACCGGTCGAGTAGGAGATCATCGCCACGCGAGGCTCAATACCGAATGCCGCGGCAGAATCTGCAGATTGAATGGCAATTTCAGCCAGTTGTTCTGCATTTGGATCCGGGTTGATCGCACAGTCACCGTAGACCAGCACTTGCTCAGGTAGCAGCATAAAGAACACTGACGATACCAATGAGGCGTTCGGTGCGGTTTTGATGATTTGCAGCGGTGGACGGATGGTGTTGGCGGTGGTGTGAACCGCGCCAGAAACCAGTCCTTGAACTTCGTTGGCTTCAAGCATCATGGTACCCAGTACCACGGTATCTTCGAGGTGTTCTTGTGCGATTACCTCTGTCATACCCTTGCTCTTACGCAACTCAACCAAGCGGGCAACGTATTTGTCACGGACTTTGGCCGGATCGATGATTTCAACGCCAGCGCCCAGTGTCACGCCTTGCTGCTCAGCAACACGTTTGATTTCTTCTGGGTTACCCAGCAGCACACACTCAGCAATTTTACGCTCAGCACAAATCGCCGCTGCTTTAATGGTGCGAGGCTCATCGCCTTCAGGCAGAACGATACGCTTCGCCGCTTGGCGAGCCAATTCGGTCAGCTGATAACGGAAAGCCGGTGGGCTTAGGCGACGCTCACGGTTAGAACCTTCAGACAGAGACTCAATCCAGTTACCGTCAATGTGGCTCGCTACATAGTCGTTCACAAACTCAACACGCTCTTTGTCGTCAGCCGGTACTTCAAGGCTGAAGCTTTGCAGGTTGAGAGAGGTCTGCCATGTGTTGCCCGCGGTGGTGAATACTGGCAGGCCAGTTTCGAAAGCACGGTCACACAGTGCTTTAAGCTGATCAGGGATAGCATAGCCGCCGGTCAGCAACAGGGCACCAATTTCCACGCCGTTCATCGCAGCCAAGCAGGCAGCCACAATCACGTCAGGACGGTCAGCAGAGGTGACCAGCAATGAACCTGGGCGGAAGTGTTCAACCATGTTTGGAATTGAACGCGCACAGAAGGTGATGCTCTTGATACGACGGGTTTGAATTTCACCTTCGTTGATGATGGTGGCATTCAAGTGTTTCGCCATATCGCTAGCACGAGTGGCAATCAGGTCGATTTTCCACGGCACGCAACCTAGCACACGAATTGGGCTAGAGTTGAAGATTTGCATGACTTCAACGTTAGTTGGACGTGCAGCATCCGCATCATCAAAGATTTCGGATAGGTCTGGACGGGTACGGCCAGCATCGTCAACAGGGGCGTTAAGCTTGTTGATGATCACACCAGAGATGTTGCCGTTTTTGCTGCCGCCAAAGTTGGTGCAAGCAAATTCAATGCGCTCTTTCAGCTGGGCTGGGTTGTCTGTACCTGGGGTGGTGACAAACACGATTTCCGCGTCCAGCGTTTTGGCGATCTCGTAGTTGATTTGGTTAGCGAATGGGTGGTTACGCGTGGTGACCAAGCCTTCAACCAATGCTACTTCCGCGTCTTTTGTCGCACGAGTAAAGCGAGCCAGCACTTCTTCCAACAGGACATCTTCCTGATCAGAGCGCAGCAGGTTTTCTGCTTCGTGCATCGACATGGACTCGGCTACCTTCATGTCACTATTAGCGTGAATGATTTGGGTAGTGAGGTCAGTCACATCAGTGTCGCTGCCGTGATGTGGCTGGGCAATAGGTTTAAAAAACGAGACGCGAACGCCCTTACGCTCCATCGCTCGCAGTACGCCGAGGCTGACGCTTGTCAGACCGACACCCGAGCCGATTGGGATTAGCATAATAGTACGGGACACGTTGACTTCCTCTTACTATCTGATGAATGTGCCGGAAAGCCGACACAAATACAAAAACGGCTGAGTGGAATCAGCCGTTGGAAAAGTGAGCCTTACAGGCCAGTCAGGCGCGCAGTATCTTGCGCAATCACCAACTCTTCGTTGGTAGAGATAACCATGGCTGGTACACGGCTGTTGTCAGTGGTGATCACACCTTCGCCGCCGAAGCGGGCTTTTAGGTTGCGCTCTTTGTCCACTTCCACACCCAGAAGACCAAGACGCTCAAGCACCAATTCACGGATTGGGCCAGAGTTCTCACCGATACCACCAGTGAAAACGATCGCGTCAAGACGGCCGTCTAGGCTAGCAGTGTAACCGGCAACATATTTCGCCAAACGGTGGCAGAATACGTTCATGGCACGGGTCGCTTCTTCTTTCTCACCGTAGTTGTCTTCAACAAAGCGGCAGTCAGAGGTCACTTCGGTCAAGCCTTGCAGGCCAGACTCTTTAGTCAGCATGGTGTTGATTTGCTCAACGCTGTAACCCAGTGCATCGTGCAGGTGGAAGATGATCGCAGGATCAAGATCACCTGAACGCGTACCCATCACCAAGCCTTCTAATGGAGTCATACCCATTGAGGTGTCAACGGATTTACCGTTTTTAATCGCACAAACAGACGCGCCGTTGCCAAGGTGACAGTTGATGATGTTCACTTCTTCTACTGGCTTGCCAAGCTGCTCAGCGGCCGCGTTAGCAATAAAGAAGTGAGAGGTACCATGCATACCGTAGCGACGGATACCGTGCTCTTTGTAGAGCTTGTATGGCAGCGCGTAAAGGTAAGACTCTTCTGGCATGGTTTGGTGATACGCAGTATCGAACACAGCCACGTTTTTCAGTGCAGGGAAGGCTTTCTTCGCTGCTTCAATGCCCACGATGTGTGCTGGGTTGTGCAGCGGTGCGAAGCTTGCCGCATCTTGGATCCCTTTTAGCACTTCATCCGTAATCAAGGCTGATTGGGTGAATTGCTCGCCACCATGTACTACACGGTGACCAATCGCGCCCAGGTTCTCGGCAAGCTCAGGTTTTGAGGCGAGAATGGTGTCAACAATAAAGGTCAGGGCTTCGGTATGGGCCGCGCCAGCGCCCAGTTGGGCTTCGTGTTTACCGTCCATTTTCCACTTAATGCGGGCTTCTGGAAGGTTAAGACATTCGGCAAGACCGGTAAGATGCTCTTCACCAGATTGTGCATCGACAATCGCGAACTTCAAAGAGGAGCTTCCGCAGTTGAGTACGAGAACCAGCTTTGACATGTATGACTACCTATTTTGTCGTGAGAAGTAGAGTGTGTAACTGAAAAGGATAGTGGACAAACTGAGACACTACCTTTTCAAAAAAGAATTATCTCATGCTTTGTCGCGGGGAAAGGATGCATCTTATCCGTCCTGGATAGGCATTCGCTCCATTGAGCACAACCGGATTAGGTTGCGAGACAATCAAATCCGAGCAACAATGATAAAGTGCGCTAAGGATAGCGGGACTTGATACAGATAACAAAAATTTTTTGAGTAATACTGGCTATTTTTGAAAGTTTTTGAACATTTTGTTTAGTTTTTATTGTAAAAGTTTAGTGACAGCCATCGCGGTCACGCTAAGCAAGTGAGGTAGGTATGGCAACGAACAAGTCAATCTGGCGCTGCCTGCAAGACGGCCAAAAGTATATGAAAGAGTGGCCGATGCGTAAGGAGCTCACCCCGGTATTCCCAGAAAATCGGGTGATTAAAACCACGCGTTTTGCGATGAAAGTAATGCCTGCCGTTGCTGCCATCAGCGTGTTGTTGCAAATGGCGACCTATAACTACCAAGGGATGCCGCAAGCCATGATTGTGGCGTTGTTTGCGCTGAGTTTGCCGCTGCAAGGGCTTTGGTGGTTGGGTAAGCGTCGTGATACGCCACTGCCGCCGGCGTTAGCGGGCTGGTACCGCGAATTGCATCAGAAGATCACCAGCCAAGGCCATGCCATGCAACCGTTGAAAAGCCAACCTCGCTATAAAGAGTTGGCCCAAGCGTTAAGTCGCGCGTTTAAAGTAGACCGTGCCGCGTTGGAGCGTTGGTTCTAGCCGCTCACCCTTTTTAATATTGAGAATACGAAAACGCCGACCCGCAGGTCGGCGTTTTTTATGGGAGCTTTTTAGTAGCTAGGCGTTTTGCAGCACAAAGGCTTTTTGCGTACAGCCAGCGCTGACCAACAGCCAGCCTAAGCTGACCAACAGCGTGAGGACGCGTTACTCACACACCGAGGAAGAGGTGCCTTTCATGGCGCTAACGGCCTCACGCATTTCATCCATTGAGCGCCAACGTGCAGGAAGAGGCTGCACCTTCAAGCGGAGGTCTGGGGCGTTATCGGCAAGCGGCGCCTCATCACTGACGGGGGTGATTAATGCGATACGCAGCTTGTTGTCGCGCTGACGAATTTGTTGTGCGGTGCCAAGCCCTTCGGCAATGTGAAAGCGGCCAGCCACATGGACAATTTGTGTCTCAGGATGCGTTTGGTGATAGCGCACCATGCTTTCGGCCATGGTGGCATCCCAAGCTAATTGGGCCGCGTATTGCGATTCGGTTTGACTCGGGGTGCCGTGGTGCATATTGGCTTTAAAAACCGATTTGTACGCTGAGTCACGGGTGTCGATGGTGTCTGCAAACCATGCTCGTTGCGCCGCAGGAAGTGTTTCGAGATAACTCAGCCCTTGTCGCCCAATGCAGCTCACCATGCGTTTGGGGGAGTTGGCGGCAAGCACGTCGATATTATGCTGTTTGGCAAATTCAATCAGTGGGCGGTAGCTGCCATCATAGTTATCCCATGCGTTGGCCTCGCGTTTAAAGCTATCTTCGCCCAGCTCGTCAGCCAGATAGCGGTTGAGCACAGGCTGGGCATCGCGGCTAAATTGTTCCATAGACAACGCAACAGCATGACGCTTGGACAGGGCTTGCAACAGCTCTGTTTGAAAGCGGTGTACCCCGGGGTGACCATGCCATTCACCGATTAACACGATATCCGCATCATCCACGTGTTTGGCGACCTCTGCCAAGGTCAGTGCTTTGCCGTCTGGCGTACTGACTTGATAATCAAATAGGGTGTTAAGCGCTTGTGGGGCGGCGCTGGCTGCTGATGCCAGACAAGCCAAGCTCGCGGCTAACAGCCAACCACGCGCTTTTGTAGCAAACGTTCGGTTCATGGCTTGGGGGTCTCCTCTGAGTGGCTGTCCGTTCCTTGGTGACGATAAACGCGCAATGTAAAGTCTGCTTCGCACTCGAAGGCGTCGCTGTTCGCTAAGGTGTCACGCCATGCGTCACTAGCACGCCACGCAAATGGTGTCATTTGCAGTAAGGTGAGTGCTTGCTCACCGGCGAGCGTCATGGTGTAGTGCAGCGATTGCTCCTTCTCAAGCACAAAGTTGGGCAGCGTTTCTGGCGGTGTTTCATGTAACCGCACATCCTGATAGATCCCCGCTTTGAGTTGATAAAGATGACGAGGGCCGGGGGTAACGGTGACCACCACGCCTTGCGGTTTCACCGCGCGGTCGAGCTCTTCGCCATTACAGGGCGCGTAGATACGGACGACGCCATCGAGGCTGTTGTCGTGAAAGGGCAGTCGCTGTGAGGACGCCACTGAAAACTGACACTGTGGATACCATTTGGCGGCATAACGGACCGCCACTTTGGCGATATCAAGGCCGTGCACGGACCAGTGTTTATCTGCAGTTTGGTCGGCAATCGCGTGGGTGTAGTAGCCTTCGCCGCAGCCCACGTCCAAGATAGCCTTGTGCTCGCCATTCAGCGCTTGGGTTAGCGCATCAATCATCGCTTGGCGCATCGGCGCATAATGCCCTGCATTAAGAAAGGCGCGACGCGCTTGCGTCATGGCTTTGTTGTCACCCGGATCTTTGGAGCGCTTAAATTGAACCGGCAGTAGGTTCAGGTAGCCTTCTTTGGCTTGATCAAATTGATGGTTGGCGTCGCAGTGAACACCACGCGCGTTAGTGTGCAAGGTTTGTTGGCACAGTGGGCATCGATAAATCATGGTTGGTCAGAATCTTGGCTTTGATGCGCTTTAGGGTACGGCGTTGTTAACGGTTCGACAAGCCAGATAAGCCAACCAAGGGGACAATCCATCAAAAAGCCGCCCAATAAGGCGGCTTGATGCTGAGATTCAGCGGCGAGACATTACGCGTTGAGAATACGCTCAATCTCGGTCAGGCTTAAGTGGAATTGGCGCGGGCAGTGGCGCCAAATTTCGAGCATTCGGCGGTATTTTTCCAGCATAGGCATCTGGCTATTAAAGCGATGCTCGCCTTGATCGAACTGGGTATATAGCCCTTCGGTATCAACCAAGAAGCGCACGTAGTGCACTAACGCGCCTTCCGTGGCGGCATCAAAGCCCCAGAATTGGACGCGGCGTGGTGACAACGCGGCTTGGCTAGCGTCATCCAATAGGTTGTAAGAGGCCTGCATGGCGTGGTGCATTTCCATAATATCAATCACTTCACGGCACTGGGTTTCACACAGTGCTTCAAATTGACTGATCACCTCTGCCATTTGTAATGCGTAGCCGCGCTCGATAATGGTCTGCAAACGGCGATATTTTTCACTGTTTGAGGGATCGAGGTGGCACATCAATTGGTATTGGTTAGATAAAATAAGACGTTGAGCAGGGGTCATATCCATCGCGGTTGGCCTCTTCACTAATAAAGGTAAAATAGCGTCTATCAAAGATGACAAACAATAAGAGAAGATTATCAGTTGCGCGATGGGCAAATCTTGATCTGGACCATGTCCGTAGCACGTTTTTCACCCGCTCATGTGCAATTGTTGATTTTGCCTTTAGTAAGGATGCGATATGAGTGATTTAGCCGCGCTAAGTGGCTGGCAATGGCTGGGTTGGATTGTGTTTGTGGCGGTGCTTTATGTCACTTACCCACGGGAGTTTTTCCCTAAACTCCGTCAGGAAGTTGGTTACCAGCATTTGGCGTTTTCGTCCGCGGTTGTACTGTTCGTACTTTGGGCCTTGCAAGCAGGGATCAAAGAAGGGCTCGATATCCACTTTTTAGGTGTCACGACACTGGCTCTGTGCCACGGCTGGCGAATCGCCATTTGGATTACCACGGTGCCTTTGACGCTTATGGCGGTGTTTGGGTTTGTGCCCCTTGGCGATATTGGTATGACGGCCTTGACCACAGCCGTGCTCCCCATTCTGTTTAGCTATGCCATTTTTGCGCTGAGTTATCATTATTTAACGCGCCATTTATTTATCTACATTTTTATTGCCGCTTTTTTGGGCGCTGCGCTGACCATTGTGTTTCAGCTGTCGGTGAGTTCGCTATGGTATTGGGCGGCGGACCGTTATAGCTGGCAAGAAATTGTACACAATTATCTGCAAATTGCGTTGCTGATGTGGTTCCCTGAAGCGCTACTAAATGGGATGGCGGTGACCGTGATGGCGGTGTATCGGCCGCATTGGTTACGCACCTTTTATGATCGCGAGTATTTATCGCCTGAGCGATAAAAAAGACGTGACACCTGCTGACAAAGTCGTTAAAAAAAGCGGGCAGGTGTTACGTTTATCCCTCTGACTTTATGGCGTTTTTATCTATAGGCGCCCGTGAATCCTTCCATCAAAATTTTTTATCATCAGCAAAGAAATTACTCGCTTTACCTTGGCGAAAAGCGGCGTCATAGTGCGCGCGTCTCGGCCCGTTCGTGCCTGATTTCTCCAATATAATGAGCGTACTTAAATGAACAAGACTTCCTCTGTGTCTCATGGTGGTTGCGTGACTCCGTCGGCTTTCCCTTGGGTGCCGTTGGTGAGTTTAACCGGCTTTGCGATTGCCAGTGGCTATTTGATGAGCTTGATTCCGCTTGCCCTTGCACCTTTGGGGTTGGCGCCGCATCTAGCCGCATGGCTAGCCAGTGCGTTTTACGCCGGTTTGTTATTGGGTGCGACGTTCAGTGCACGTATTGTTGCGACGCTGGGGCATCGCCGTGCGCTGGTGATGTTTTTGGGTATTGTGCTGCTCTCCATTACCGCCATGGCGGCGATTAAAGGGCAGGGCGTCTGGTTGCTTGCGCGTTTTGTGGCCGGTGTTGCCATTGCTGGTGTCTTTGTGGTGGTTGAGTCTTGGTTACTGATGGCCGATTCTGATCGCCAGCGTGCGAAGCGATTAGGTTTTTACATGGCGGCTTTGTACGGCGGTAATGCTTTAGGGCAGCTCGGCGTGGGCTATGTCGGCGTGACTGGCAATCAGCCTTATTGGCTTATTGGTGGACTGATTACGCTTGCGATCATGGTGCCTTTGTTTGCACGTCACGGCGAACCTCGCCATGAGGAAGGCCATAGTGCACGTTTAGGCTCGCTCAAATCTTTGCGTAAAGCGGCCTATATTGGTTGCTTGGTGTCTGGACTGACACTCGGTGCCGTTTATGGCCTATTACCACTGTATTTGGCTGAGCGAGTCAGTGATCACCAACAAGTGGGCGCTATGATGGCGCTCGTCATTGTCGGCGGGATGGCCGTACAGCCCGTTATTGGTCTGGTATCGGCAAGAATGAGTAAAGTGCTGCTGATGACATGGCTATGTGTGATTGGCACTGCGGCTGTCGCCTTAATTGCTTTTGCGGGCAGTCAATGGCAAATGGGTATCGGACTAGTTGTGTTGGGTGCCGCTGTGTTTGCGATTTATCCTGTAGCGATTACCTATGCCTGTGTCGGGCTGGCCGCTGAGAAAATCGTGGCGGCCACCGAAGTGCTGCTACTCGCGTATAGCGTCGGCTCCGTATCAGGCCCGTTGCTGGCAGATAACGCATTTTCTGGCACCAATGGTTTGATGACCTATTTAGCCGTTTGTTTGTTAAGTACGGCGGTTTATATGTTGGTGATGTATGTGAAAGAGCGTCGTCAAATGCCCGACCTCAGTGCGGCTTAACATCGATCAGAACCGATAAGGCAACAAACGATAAAGAAACGCCCCAGTCATTGGCTGGGGCGTTGTTATATGAGGCTTAGCGTCTCTGTCTGTTACGCGGTGACGAGTCCTTCTTTGGCGTCTGCTGGCAAGATATCCATGGCATTACCATATAAGGGCGCTAGCGCTCGGACCACATCGGCACGGGTAATCACGCCAACCAGCTGATTATCGCGCATCACTGGATAGATGTATGGGCGCGAGACCGTCTGTGTTTTCGCACGCTCTAGCGCGGATTGATTGGTAAAGTGGGTGGCGATCCCGGTATCGCTGACCGGATAAACCACTTTGTTATCAATGCTCATATATTGCGCCAGTTCAATCACTGATTGCTCGGCATCCACGGTTTGTACTTCAGTGCGCATCAGGGATTCAACTTTGGCATCCATATCCGGCTGATAATCGTTCCACCACAGGTCGACGAGAACATCTTGCACCGAGAAAAAGCCCACCAGATCACCGTCATCGTCGAGAACCGGTGCGCCGGATAACTGATATTGGTTAAGCTTTTCTAGTGCATCGGCAACATACTGGCGTGCGTTCAATGCGCACTGAGCGGGTTTCATGTGTTTTTCGATGGTTAATGTTTCTTGGGTCATAATCGCACTCTCAGAATAGGAAGCCGAAGGCAGAGCGAGTGAAGCAATCTGCGCTGTTTTCTTTTCTCTTTCAGGGTTAATAATTAGCCAGTAGCCCATGCCGACCAGTCCTGCGCCCCCAAGGATATTGCCAAGGGTGACTGGGATCAGATTGGCGCTGATAAATCGGACCAAGTTTAAATCGCTAAATGCGTCTGGGCTGGCTCCCACCGCCTGCCAAAAACTGTCAGGGGCAAAGGTGGCAATACTCATGCCCAGCGGCACCATAAACATGTTGGCGACGCTGTGCTCAAAGCCGGTACTGACAAACATGGCCACGGGCAAGATCACCATCACCGCCTTGGTGAGTGGATTTTGCGAGGTAAACGTCATCCAAATCGCAAGACAAACCAGCAAGTTACAAAGCACACCCAGTGCAAAAGCTTGGATCCACGTGTGATGGAGCTTGTGTTGGGCAACGTGCAGCGCGTTGAGTCCCCATTGGCCATCATCAAGCTGATATAACCCCGCCGTCATCACGATCAACACCAGCAACAAGGCGCCGAGTAAGTTGCCGAGATAGACTCTCGCCCAAGTATGCAGTAAGCCCGCGGTTGAGATTTTGCCGTTGGCACGCGCCAGCATGGAGAGCACGGTACTGGTAAACAATTCTGCGCCGCCCAGTACCACCAGAATCAAGCCCATACTGAATGCTAATCCACCCAGCAAGCGGGTAATCCCCCAGCCAGCGTTGCTGCCAGTAGTAACCGTGAGATAAAACACAAATGCCAACCCGATAAACAAACCGGCCATCATGGCGAGCCCAATCGCCATCCGGGTGGATTTGCGGGTTTTACTCACCGCATACTCTTCAGCTTGAGCGAGTAACGCCGCGGGTCCTTCGGGCTTTTTGATTTGAGTTGCACTCACCATTGGCTGTCTCCTCTGGCGGCACACTCTGCCCGAGGGCTAAGACACATCAACATACAGGTTGTACTCCTTTTTAGACGGATTGTGAATACATCCAGACTAAGCGGCGCGATATAAGGAGTAAAATTGATATTGCTTAGGGTAATAATCACAAAAGTTGATAGTGTGGTGTCATTGAAATCAGGCATCGTAGAAGGGTAAAAAAACATGCGCTACTCACTGAAGCAATTAGCCGTTTTTGAAGCGGTTGCAGCCAGTGGCAGTGTGAGTCGAGCCGCCGACCAATTGGCACTGACGCAATCAGCCACCAGTATGGCCTTGTCACAGTTGGAAAAATTATTGGGTCGGCCGCTATTTGAACGGCAGGGAAAGCAAATGCAGCTGACCTACTGGGGAGCGTGGCTACGTCCGAAGGCGCGCCAGTTACTGTTTGATGCGCAGCAAATTGAAGCAGGGTTTGACGGCCAGCATGTGGTCAGTGGCGATATTGCCTTAATTGCCAGTCAAACGGCGGCCGAGCATCTTATTCCTGACCTTATCAGTATTATTGATAGTGACTTTCCAGAGCTTAGAATCGACTTTACGGTGAAAAACACCCAGAAGGTGATCGACAGTGTGCGCCAGTATCAACATGATTTGGGGATCATCGAGGGGCGTTGTGACGATAGCCGCTTAAAGCAACAAGTTTGGTGCCATGACCATCTTGTCGTGGTTGCGGCAAAGCATCACCCTTATGCGCAGCTTGACCACGTTAGCTTGGCGCAACTCGAGCAGGCGCAATGGGTATTGCGCGAACCCGGCGCAGGGACGCGACATAGCTTTGATAGTGCGATTCACGGTGTGATTGAAGATCTAGATGTGCGCCGCGAGTATGAGCAAGTGCCTGTGCTGAGAACCTTGGTCGCAAACTCGAGTTATCTCAGCTGCTTACCTTACTTGGACGTAGAAAAATGGATTGAGCGCGACGAGCTGGTTGCTTTGAATGTACCTGAGCTGAATATGCGGCGGACGCTTTCGTTTATTTGGCGCGCGGATGCGGCAGCGAACCCGTTACGCGACTGCATTATTCGCGAAGCGACACGGATGACCAAAGCGCGTCGCCGTGATATGTAATACAAAAAAGCCGGCCCAAAATGGCCGGCTATTCGTGGTCTATCCACGGGATTAATTAGTAGGTGACCGTATGCCCATAACTACTAATGATGTTTTTGACGTTATCCATCACTTCTTTTGATGGTGGAGCAACGTCCTGCAGCTCGTAATCGTAGCCAAGTGCTTCCCATTTGTGGGCCCCCAACTGGTGGTAGGGCAGTAACTCCACTTTCTCGATGTTATCCATCTCTTTAATAAACTGGCCGAGACGGTGGGCGGAGTCATCATCGTCGGTGTAACCCGGGACAACCACGTAACGAATCCACGTCTTTTGGCCAATTTTATGGAGATAGTTGGCAAAGTCGAGCGTGCGGCGGTTTGATACGCCAACTAAATTCTCATGGATCTCATCATTCAGTTGTTTGAGATCTAACATCACCAAGTCTGTGGCGTCTAACACTTCATCAATCACTGGAGTGTGTTTACGCACGTACCCATTGGTATCTAAACAGGTGTGGATCCCTTCCGCTTTCGCGGCTTGGAAAAAGTCACGCACAAACTCAGGTTGAAGCATGGCTTCTCCCCCTGAGGCGGTCACACCGCCGCCCGATGCCGTAATGAAGTGGCGGTAGGCACGCACATCTTTCATGATTTCATCGACGGTGACTTCTGTGCCGCCATGCGTGTCCCATGTATCACGGTTGTGACAGTATTTGCACCGCATTAAGCAGCCTTGCATAAAGACAATGAAACGGATTCCGGGGCCATCTACGGTGCCGCAGGATTCAAACGAGTGGATGCGACCAACTGCCGACATAAGTGTCTCCAGACTGCGAATAGCTATGTCGTTATTTTATTACAAAACCCCGTCTCAACGTAAGGGAATTCGCGTCTTTTTCGCGATTTTGCAAGTTGTCTGAATGGTCGTTTGCAGTGCCTACCAACTTAGATCACAGTTCCATTTTTTCGTTTCATCACAATGAGATCACACCGAGGAAAAAACCATGGCAACATTGAGGTAACTCTTATGTCTGCCCAAACTTACGTGCAACACATCGAGGAAACTGACATGGATCGATAAAGATGTGTGTGAATACGTCGAAGGTTTGCTGCGTTGACGTGTTGAAGCCGAAAAAGTTGGGAATCAATAATGAAAAAAATTAGTGATTTAAGGGTAAAGAACAAGCTAATTGCGCTTATGTTAGTCGCCATTGCATTGCTTGGCGCAATCAGTGCTTACACCATTTCAAAAGAAAAAGACCAAGCGTACACTGAGCGGACTGCCTCGTTACGTAATAACGTGGAGGTTGCTGAAAGTGTGGTGAACTACTATCGCCAGCAAGCGGCGCAATTGGGTGAAGAAACCGCCAAGGCGCAGGCGATTGCTCAGTTAAATAAACTGCGTTACGACGGCGATAACTATTTTTGGGTGTTGAAGCCTGATCTCACCATAGTGACGCACCCCATCAAGCCGAACTTGAATGGAACCAGTGCTAGCTCACTGACGGACGGTGATGGCCGTTTTCATTGGCGTGAAATGGTAAAAGTGAGTCAACTGCCGGAAGGCGGGGTGCTGGATTACACGTGGCGCTCGCCAGAAGGGGAGTTGAAACCCAAAATCTCTTACGTGAAGCGCGTAAATGGCTGGAATTGGATCATTGGTTCAGGCGTGCACGTCAGCGATATTGAAGAGCAGTTTATTACCTCTGCGTGGCAGATCGCGGGTATGACGTTGATCGCGGCGGTGATCTTATTGGTGGCGGGCGCGTTTGTGAGCCGTGATATCGTGATGCCGCTTGATGAGCTGGTGGAAAAATTTGACCGAATTGCCGGTGGTGACTTGCGTGTGCAATGTGGTTACACGCGCGAGGATGAAATCGGCAAATTGGCACGTCGAATGGATACGGCGATGACCAGCGTCCGTGAAGCGTTACGTATCGCGCATGATGAAGCCAAACAATCGTCCACCATGGCGTCGTCGATTGCCTCGGCCAGTGAACAAAGCGCGCAAAGCATCCAATCGCAGCGTTCTGAACTGGAGCAACTGGCAGCAGCGATGAATGAAATGACGGCAACGGTGGCGGATGTGGCTGACCATGCAGAGCAAACGGCGCAAGCGACCAATGAAATTGCCGATATGGCCGAAGTAGGTAACCACAAATTAGACAGTACGGTGGCGAGTATTCGCGAGGTCGCAGACCGTATTGCCAGTGCCGATAAGCTAGTTAACCAAGTAAAACAAGGTGTGATGCAAATCAGTGATGTGGCCGGAGTGATCCAAGGCATCTCTGAACAAACCAATCTGTTAGCTCTAAATGCGGCGATTGAGGCGGCGCGAGCGGGTGAGCAAGGCCGTGGCTTTGCGGTGGTTGCCGATGAGGTGCGCTCGTTAGCGCAAGGTACCCAGAAGTCGACCACTGAGATTCAAGGCACCATTGAGGAGCTGACCAACAATGCAATTGAAGCGGCGGAAGCGATGACCTCGAGCCATCAATCCAGTGAAGAGAGTGTGGCGACAGCGCTCGAAACACAACAGCAGCTCAAAGACATGGTGGCGGCCTTACATCAGTCTAACGATCGTGTGGTGCAAATTGCGGCGGCTGCAGAGCAGCAAGGCACCGTCTCGGAAGAGATGAACCAGAATGTGAGTAACATTCACAACTCGGCCAATGAAGTGAGCGGTGCGGCCACTCACCTTGCCGAACAAAGCCAGCTACTGGCTGACTCCGCGCGAGAGTTAGATAGCAAACTCGATCACTTTGAGGTGGTGTAGCACCTGAGTAAACAAGCGACGTTAGCAACGGATGGGCTTTGGTTGGCACTGAGGTGGGTTGCGGATTAAATCGTGAAAGGGAAAGGGTGATAAATAAAAACCGCCAGCATTGCCGGCGGTTTTTTCTTTTTAGAAGCCCTTATTGTGTGAAGGGCTCTTGGTCATCTCTTACAGTGAAGAGGTGAAGGTACGAGTGATGACGTCTTGCTGCTGCTCTTTGGTCAGCGAGTTAAAACGTACCGCGTAACCAGAAACACGGATAGTCAGCTGAGGATAGTTCTCAGGATGTTCCATCGCGTCGAGTAGCATTTCACGGTTCATCACGTTCACGTTCAAGTGTTGGCCGCCTTCTTGACCGCTTTCATGGTGGAAGTAACCATCCATTAGACCGGCAAGGTTAGCGCGCTGGGTGTTTTCATCTTTACCCAGAGCATTTGGCACGATAGAGAAGGTATAAGAGATACCGTCTTTGGCGTGTGCAAATGGCAGTTTACCAACCGAAGTCAGTGACGCAACCGCGCCTTTTTCGTCACGGCCGTGCATTGGGTTAGCACCTGGTGCGAAAGGCATACCTGCTTTACGACCATCTGGCGTGTTACCGGTTTTCTTACCGTATACCACGTTTGAGGTGATAGTCAGGATAGATTGCGTTGGGACAGCGTCACGGTATGTTTTCAGTGAACGGATTTTGTTCATGAAACGCTCAACTAGGTCACAAGCGATTTGGTCAACACGCTCATCGTTGTTACCGAAGGTTGGGTATTCACCTTCGATTTCAAAGTCGATTGCAATACCGTCTTCGTCACGAACAGGTTTCACTTTTGCGTATTTGATCGCAGACAGTGAGTCAGCCGCTACCGATAGACCCGCAATACCACATGCCATGGTACGACGTACGTCACGATCGTGCAGTGCCATCAGCGCCGCTTCGTAGCTGTATTTGTCGTGCATGAAGTGGATGCTGTTCAGGGCAGTTACATATTGCTTCGCCAGCCAGTCCATCAGGTGATCCATGCGGTCCATGACTTTGTCATAGTCCAGCACTTCGTCAGTCATTGGCGCGTGTTCAGGCGCAACTTGGATTTTCAGCTTCTCATCGATACCACCGTTGATGGTATAAAGCAGGGTTTTCGCCAAGTTGGCACGAGCACCGAAGAACTGCATATGTTTACCAACCACCATTGGTGATACACAACATGCAATGGCATAGTCGTCTGACTCAAAGTCTGGGCGCATCAGATCATCGTTCTCGTACTGGATAGACGAGGTATCGATAGACACTTTGGCACAGAATTTTTTGAAGCCTTCAGGCAGTTTTTCAGACCAAAGCACAGTGATGTTTGGCTCTGGGCTTGGACCCATGGTGTATAGGCTGTTAAGGAAACGGAAGCTGGTACGAGATACCAGAGTACGTCCGTCTAGACCCATACCGGCTACTGATTCAGTTGCCCAAATTGGGTCGCCAGAGAAGAGATCATCATACTCAGGCGTACGTAGGAAACGAACCATACGCAGTTTCATTACGAAGTGGTCGATCAGCTCTTGCGCTTGTTCTTCAGTCAGTTTGCCAGCGGCCATGTCGCGCTCTAGATAAATATCTAGGAAGGTTGACGTGCGGCCCAGTGACATTGCTGCACCGTTCTGGGTTTTTACTGCACCGAGATAGCCGAAGTAAGTCCACTGAATGGCTTCTTGCGCATTTTCTGCTGGGCGAGAAATATCACAGCCGTATTTCGCTGCCATTTCTTTAAGTTGGCCCAGTGCGCGGTGTTGCTCTGCAATTTCTTCACGCAGTTGCATGGTCATTTGCAGATCTTCGCCGTTTTCGAATTTCTCTTGCAGAGAATCGAACTGCGCTTTTTTGTCTTTCATCAAGAAGTCGATACCGTATAGCGCGACGCGACGGTAGTCACCGATGATACGACCACGGCCGTAGGCATCAGGAAGACCAGTCAATACGCCAGACTTACGACACTTCATGATTTCAGGGGTGTAGATATCGAAAACGCCTTGGTTATGGGTTTTACGATACTCGGTGAAAACTTTCTTCACTTGTGGGTCAAGCTCACGGCCATAAGCGTGGCATGAACCTTCTACCATGCGGATACCGCCGTAAGGCAGCATGGCGCGTTTTAGCGGCGCGTCAGTCTGTAGACCAACAATCTTTTCCAGATCTTTTTCGATGTAGCCGGCGTCATGAGAAGTCAGGGTAGAAACCACAGACGTATCAAAGTCAACCGGTGCATGCGTCGCGTTCTCTTGCTTGATGCCTTCCATCACGCGAGCCCAAAGCTGGCTAGTCGCGTTAGTTGGCTCAGAGACTAGGAATGATTCGTCGCCCTCGTAAGGGGTATAGTTTTTTTGGATAAAGTCGCGAACATCAACGGCTTTGCTCCAGTTACCTTCAACAAATCCTTCCCATGCATTAGAAACGTGCTCAGACATGTTGCACCTACCTGTACTCTTTTCAAAAAGAAGTTTATCGGGACCAGGTTCAGTCATAGTGTTTGTCAGTATGGCTGACGCCTGCGACCCATCGATTTAAATCCGGATTGCCCCGCCCGTAAGCGGGGCTGAGTTATTACAATAACGCTGGAATGCCGGGAATCATTCCAACTGCCAACATGGCAGCAATACAAATAATCACAGTGGCGGTTGGAATCACCAGACGGTCAACCGATGACAGCGTTTTAGGACGCTCTTTGTCACCGATAAGGCCGTTGTTGTCCAAAAGCATTGTGACTGCCCAACCAAAGACTGGGTTAACAGCCATGGAGGCGAAAATACAAATACCGGCTGACTGACTTGATTTGGCGTCTTTGACCATCTGCATGCCTGCTTCAAGCAAGGGCAGGAATACCCCTGAAAGCAGTGCGATAGTCATCACTGGAGGCCAAGTGGCAACGTCCATTGGGTAACCAATTAAAGCCACACCGATACACAGTAAACCGAGAATAATGGCACCACCTGGGATCGGGCGGCGAGCTATCGCAGCCGGGATCATATAGGTGCCCCATGATGATGTGATGTTACCGCCACCCACTGAGGCGCCGACCATTTGGCGAATTGAGCAGCCTGTCATGGTGTCATCCACATCCATCAGTACTTTTTCGGCTTTTTTGGGATAGTTTAGTTCCTGGAAAATACGGTGACCAAGGAAGTCTGGCGACCACATCGCAACCGCGAGCAAAGCAAATGGCAATGACGCTAAGAAGTGCGATACATTAGGCAAACCTAGCTGCCAACCTTGTTCAGTCGATCCCCACCAGTACACAGGGTTAAGGTTTGGGATACCGGGCTGGGTGACAAACTCTAATGACGAGCCCGCACCAAGTGCAGTGGCAATCAAACCACCAGTAATGGCGCATACAGGGATCGCCAGCCAGCGCTTACCAATCCGTGCCAAGAAGGCATAAATCACAATCGACACGGCAAGAATCAAGATGGAGACATAGCCCATGTTGATCTCTGCGCCCCAAGCCAACAGGCTCTCAATTTGCCCTTTTGCGCCACCAAAGCCGAGGAAAATCAGCAAGCCACCGGCCACGCCCTGACTAGTAAGATTTACCAGTTTGGACCCACCTTTGAGGTAACTTAAGGTCAGGCCAAATACGCCGATCAGAATACCGAGAGCAAGTGGGTGAGCACCGGCCAAGGCGATGGTTCCGACCAACGGGATCATCGGACCGTGGTTACCGGCTAAGTTCGCGCGGGGGTTGATAAAGCCGCACAGTAACACACAAAACAATAAAGCAGGAATTAACATTTCCACGCGAGCAACCTCGACGGCAAATGCTTTACCAAGTGTGATGTGATCCCACGCTGCGGTTAGCCCCTCAGCCCATGACATCATTACCGCAGAATACATTGCGATGATGCCGATGGTACCAGCTAGCGCGGGAACAAGATCTTCAAGTTCAAAACGGAAGTCACGGCCGGGCAGGTTTAGCCCCCAACGGCGCGGACGCATGATTTGTAGTTCGTGATTCAGGTAGTCAGCGCGGGAGGCGAACGATGAAGCCGGCTTGTGCTTCTTTTGATATTCGCTTTTTTCTTCGTGACTCACACTGCGGTCTTGAGCATGTGTTGCCATAATTTCCTCGTCTACAGAAAGCAAAAGCTTTCGAAACAGTGGTTTAGCCAGTCTTTATAGTGTTTTTACGCTGGCCTTGTGGCCGTGTTCTGTTTCGTTATCAGCATGCTAACAATAGAGGATTTTCTGAATGTTGACTTAGATCATTACCGTGTAATTTTTTTACGTGCCACGGCCAGTTATCGGCGCTTTTTAGCGCGCCAAATGTGCCTAAAAAGCCACCCATGTCGGAGTTTTGTAATTTTTTTACCAAAAATCACGCCTAAAATGTGCTACAAAACAGGCGAGTATCGAGGGTGAAAGTGGGTGACTGAGTCGAGGAACGCGATCATACGCCAAGGAATGTAGACAGCATGACGGCAAGCGCTGCTGATAAAGAAAAATTGCGTTATAGTCTTCCCATCATGGTTGAACAATGGATAAGTTTGGTGCGGCGACTGATTTCGAGCTTAGGAAGCGCTTTTTCGAGTAAGAGGATTCACGCTTGTATGCTGGCAAGTATGTTGGTGTTGGCGCCCGCGTACGGACAACAAACCGCCAGTGTAGATGCCGTCAGTGGTCTGATTCAACAAGGGGCGTATCAGCAGGCGTTGCAAAATAGCAAAACGTTGCTGACCGCGGAGGATGATGCAGCACTGGATAATTCAGCACGTGCCGAGTTATTGCGTCTGCAAGGCGTAGCGCATTTGTATTTACAGCAACGGGCAGAGGCTTATCGCAGTTATCGTCAGGCACTCGCGCTCAATGCATTAAGTAGAGACAGCGAAGCGGACGCCTTATCGGCAGTGATTACCTTAGCCTACCGCGTTAAACAATATGATGAAGTCCTTCGTTATGCGCGGCAGATGGCCGAGCACCATGAATTACTGCCGCATGCCAACCGTTTGGCGATGCAGTCGGCTTACGCATTATCTCGCTATGATGTGGCCATTGACTATGCGTCGCGACTACAAAAGAGCGGCAATGCGGATGCGTTTACTCTGCAAACCAAAGGGTTGAGTGAAATGGCCTTGTCGCAGTTTTCTGCCGCGGCACGTACCTTTGATGCATTGGCTCAGCAAGACGATGTTGCGCCGAAATGGTTGGATCAGGCTGCGCGAGCACATGCGCATGCCGGATCGCACTCTCAAGCCCGTCAATACTTAGCGAGAGCGAGGGCCGACATTGCTTTGTATCGCACATTGGCGCTAGAGCAACTCGAACAAACCCAACCTCAAGAAGCGCTGGCTTATTGGCAGCAAGGGTTAAGCCAATTGGATCGCGTTCCCACACGAGATGAGCAACTTTTGTTGGTGCAGTGTCTGTTGCAAGACAACCAGCGTGTGGCGGCACTTAATCGGGTCAGCGAGATCAACCTGAGCGCGCCTGATAAACAAACCCTTAAGCTTCAAGTGATGTTGGCGTATCAGCTCAAGCGCTGGCAAGAGGTGATTGATACGTCCCAAGTGGCGCTTTCTCATGGTTTAAAAGAAGATAGGATGCTTTGGCAGTGGCTATCTATTAGCGCTATCAAAGCGGGAGATTATGCCTTGGCTGACTTTGCCTTAAATGAGTGGCAAGCAAGGGATACCTCAGGCTTGGCTGAACGTTGGCGAGAGACGTTGGAATTACTTAAAGCAGGTCGCGCGAGCTTGTCTGATCTATCTATTTCCTAATCTGTCTTACAATGCGGGCGCTTTTGTCTGCCATCATGGTCTTAGCGTTCGCCCCTTCACAGTTTTGTTACTTCTTGGTGCGTATTAACACTGAAAAGCTTTCACCACTCGTGCGTGAGAGTTTGGGTTTCTATTCAGCGCCTACTTTATTTCCTTAAAAACAATGTGCTGCGCTATGCTTATTGTTAAGCGATACCTCACGTTCGCCTTTTTGTATCTCGCCCATACTGCCGACGGTTGTCTGTTGGAAGCAGAGTAGAGAAAGATGACAGTTGTAACTTTGTTGGTATGTCGACGATCTCGATGTGACGAATGTGCTGGTTGTTTTTTCAGCAGTTAATTTTGCGTTTGACTTTTTATGCAATAATATTGACTATAATAATTCCATTTTTAAGGTTAACAAAATGTTGCTCATTAGAGGGAGGGGTGATATTTTCGATTGCAATATGTCGAATTAATCACCAACGATGGTGAGGAGTCAGGCACTCACCCAACCGTGAGTAATAATAAGCGCGCATTTGATGTGGGCGGTACGTAAACACAACAGATTTCATGGATGATAGGAGCTAGCGCATGACGGAAGCTGTAGCGCTACAGGTTAAGTCACTCAAAAAAAGCTTTGGGCAGCACCAAGTGCTCAAAGGCATTTCTCTCGACGCCCACCGTGGCGACGTTATCTCTATTATTGGCTCTTCCGGATCCGGGAAAAGCACCTTTTTGCGTTGTATCAATTTACTTGAGACGCCCACCGGCGGCGAAATTTGGGTCAATGGTGAGTTGATCAAAATGAAAAACAATCGCGCTGGTGAGCCTGTTCCCGTCAGTGACAAACAAGTGCAACGCATTCGCTCGCGTCTGGCAATGGTATTTCAAGGCTTCAACCTTTGGTCACACATGACGGTGATGCAAAATGTTATTGAAGCGCCTGTTCATGTATTGGGTGTGCCCAAGGCGGAAGCGATTGAACAAGCTGAGGCATTGTTGCATCGCGTTGGATTGTATGAACGGCGCGATTACTACCCAGGCCATCTATCCGGTGGTCAGCAACAACGTGCAGCGATTGCGCGCGCGCTCGCCGTCGAGCCAGAAGTGTTGCTGTTTGATGAGCCAACCTCCGCGCTGGATCCTGAGTTAGTCGGTGAGGTGCTGGGAGTGATGCGTTCACTGGCTGAAGAAGGACGCACCATGCTGGTGGTTACCCACGAGATGAGCTTTGCACGTGATGTCTCGAATCATGTGATGTTTTTACATCAAGGGTTGGTTGAAGAGCAGGGTGATCCGAAAGAGTTGTTTAATGCCCCGGAATCAGAACGCCTGAAGCAGTTTATCTCATCAATCTATTAATTAAATATATCAATAGCATAACCATGCAAATGGGCGTAGCCCGCACAACATCGTAATAACGACAGGAGAAAGGAAAATGAAAAAATGGCTAGTTGCCGCCGCCGTGATGGCCGCGGTTGGGTCAACCTCCGTAGCAGCCAAGGATTGGAAGGTCGTACGTTTTGGGATCGAAGGGGCGTACCCTCCATTTAGTTGGACCACCAATGAAGGCGAACTGAAAGGCTTTGATGTGGATATGGCCAATGCGCTGTGCGAAGAGATGCAAGCGAAGTGTAAAATCGTCGCTCAGGATTGGGATGGCATCATTCCCTCACTGTTAGCGCGTAAATACGATGCGATCATCGCGGCGATGTCTATCACCGAAGAGCGTAAAAAGAAAGTCGATTTCACCAACAAATACGCCCTCATCCCGAACAAATTTGTGGCTGAAAAAGGCACGGATCTGACCTTTACCAAAGAGGGATTAGATGGCGTTAAAATTGGTGTTCAGCGCGCAACCACCCATGATAAGTACCTGACGGATAACTATGGCGATGCGGTCGATATCGTTCGCTATGGCACTTTCGATGAAGCTTACCTTGATTTGAAAGCAGGCCGTATCGAATCGATTCTTGGCGATGCGTCAGCACTGCAACAAGGCCTGCTTGATAAAGAAGGCGGTGATGCGTTTGAGTTTATTGGCCCGTCATTAACCGATCCTGAGTGGTTTGGTGAAGGTTTTGGCATTGCGACACGCAAGCAAGACAAAGCGTTGACTGAGAAGCTTAACCAAGCGATCGATTCGTTACGCGAAAAAGGCGTGTATGACGAGATTGCAGCCAAGTACTTCGACTACGACGTATACGGCGAGTAATAGGCAGGCGGGCAGCATGAAAGTGCTGCCCGAATCATATGATTGATTTGAAAGGTTACGAGTGGTCCCTGCTCGAAGGTGCATGGGTGACCCTTCAGGTTGCGCTGCTCTCGTTAGGTCTTGCCATGTTGCTGGGTATGCTCGGGGCGTTGGCAAAACTGTCAAAATTTTCAACGTTGCGTGGTGTGGCCACCCTTTATACGACAGTGATCCGCGGTATCCCTGACCTTGTCTTGATGATGCTGATTTTTTATGGCGGACAAATGCTACTCAATAACAGCCTGTATGGGATGAATGAGTGGCTCAATGAGTATATGGCAGGCCAGAATCCCAGTCATGAGTGGACGTCTTATTTGCCGGATTACGTCGATGTCAGCCCATTTATCGCCGGGATCCTAACCATCGGGTTTATCTTTGGCGCTTACATGGCCGAAACCTTCCGTGGCGCGATTATGGCAGTGGATTCAGGAGAGATGGAAGCGGCACGTGCCTATGGCATGAGCAGCAGTTTAGCGTTTCGCCGTATTCTTTTGCCGCAGATGATCCGTCACGCGTTACCAGGCTTCGGTAACAACTGGCTGGTGCTACTTAAAACTACCGCGCTGGTGTCAATCATCGGTCTTGATGACATGGTGCGCAAAGGCGCATTGGCGGCGGGATCCACCCAAATGCCATTTACCTTCTATTTTACTGTCGCGCTGATTTTCTTGCTCTTCACCAGTATCTCAACCACGGGACTGCGTTGGATGGAGCGTCGCTTTAGTATTCACACGCGGTAGGTGCTTATGGATTTTTCACTTGTTCTGGAAACGTGGCCCATCTATCTCGAGGGATTGTGGACCACTGTATGGCTGGTATCACTGGCATTGGTAATTGGTTTAGTGGTGGCGGTGCCGGTCGCGGTAGCACGCAACGCGCAATTCCCTTTATGGCGCTACCCAGCGTGGGCGTTTATTTATTTTTTCCGAGGCACACCGCTGTTGATTCAGTTGTATCTGATTTATTACGGCTTAAGCCAAGTGATCAATGTCGAGAATTCCCTGTGGCAGCACGCTTGGTTCTGCGCCTTAGTGGCCTTTGTGCTGAACACCGCCGCTTACACAGCGGAAATCATCCGTGGCGCGATTAATGGCCTTCCTAAAGGGGAAGTCGAGGCGGCGATCGCTTATGGCATGAGCCCCTATAAAGCCTTTTCGCGCATTGTGTTGCCGAGCGCGATGCGTCGTGCGTTGCCGGCGTACAGTAACGAAGTGGTGTTTATGCTACACGGCTCAGCGGTGGCAGGGATTATCACCATTGTCGATTTAACCGGTGCCGCTCGGATAGTTAACTCTCGCTACTATGCGCCGTTCGAGTCGTTTTTGACAGCCGGCGTGTTTTATATGGCGCTGACATTTAGCATCCTTTGGATGTTCCGCTTAGCGGAGCGCCGCTTCCTACGCCATTTAAGGCCGCTGAGCTAATCGGCTCAATCTCAAATAAGAAACGCCGCAGTGATCCCCTGATCATCTGCGGCGTTTTTTTATCCAACGCGTGCGCCTTGGGGCTTACTTAAAGGTTGCCCAAATCGGCGCGTGATCTGACGGTTTTTCAATTGCACGGAGTTCGTAGTCAATGCCGGCATCGATGCATTGGCTCGCCAGGTCTGGAGTGGCCAGAATCACGTCAATACGCAGGCCGCGGTTATCGTCAAAGCCGCGGGAACGGTAGTCAAACCACGAGAACTGATCGTTCACGGTTGGATGCAGGGCTCGGAAGGTATCAACAAACCCCCAGTCCATCAGAGTGCCCAGCCACTCACGCTCTTCGGGTAAGAAAGAGCACTTACCGGTGCGTAGCCAGCGTTTGGCGTTTTGCTCACCAATGCCGATGTCATCGTCTTTCGGGCTGATATTAATATCGCCCATCACCACTAACTGCTCACTCGGATCACGGTCAGCTAAATAGGTCATTAAGTCTTGATAAAACTTACGCTTGGCGGGGAATTTGGTTTCATGGCTGCGGTTTTCCCCTTGCGGGAAGTAACCGTTGAGCACAGTGATTGGCTTGCCGTTTTCGTCTTCAAAAGTCGCCATGATCATCCGGCGTTGAGCGTCCTCGTCATCAGTGGGAAAGCCTTTTTGCACGCTGATAGGGGACTTTTTGCATAGCATTGCCACACCATAATGGGCTTTTTGGCCATGAAAGTGCACTTCATAACCCATCGCTTCGACATCCGCGAGCGGGAAGGCGTCGTCATGAACTTTGGTTTCTTGTAACCCGATCACGTCAGGTTGATGCTTTTCAATTAAGGCTTGTAATTGATGCAAACGAGCACGAATACCATTGATATTGAATGAAATTATTTTCACGTGTGAGGCTGCCTTTGTTGTCTTGTTAATAGCAAGACACTTTACCAGCTTCGTTCAATGAACGGAAAGGCGGCCTCTATCTCTATAGGTTATGGAAACGCGCGATATTGTCTAAGCGTTAGTGCGCAAGAGAGAATTCACCCAAGCATTCACCTTGGCTAAAAATGGCGCCAAGCTCGGTGCTAGGATCAAACTGTAGCGTCGGTTGGGATAGTGTCGGTAGGCGATGGAGCAAGTGCTTGAGGATAATATCCCCATTAAATTGATGAATCGCGACCTGCCAGTTGGCAAGATTAGGGAGTGAAAAGTTAACTATCAATGGCGTTCCTTACTGTTTTGGTTGTGTTGTTAGCGGTTTTAGTTTGTGTTTGTGCACGGCGTAAATGATACCAGTGACGCAGTCTGCCGTTAGTAGCGGCCATATTTTATCTCCATGAGTTAAATGATTATTGCTCTGCCCCCTCAGTGGTTATCCGTCATAGGCCGCGCAGATGCGTCGGTTTCTTTTGGGGTGAACGATCACCATTAATACAGTGATACCCACCAATGAGTGATAGCAAAAGGGGTGTTAACGGGTTATCAATCTAGGAAAAAGCGAAAGTGGATTGCTGCAGAGAGTCTATGCGGGAAATAGCGTGGTCTGTCTCGACTTTGACTTGATGTCTTTTGATGCTCCGTATCTAGAGCTTTAGCCACACTACAGCATTTTAAACGGATGTAAAGGGTTTTTAGAGCGCAGAGATAAATTTAGGATACAAAAATTAATTTCTAAGGTGCCAAAGATTGAAAGCAACGCAGTTGCGGTGCGACGTCAATAGCCGTGCGAAGCAGGGCGTCACCAATCAAATAGCGGCTTCAGCAGACCTGATTTTGACTAAAAACTTTCATCGAATTATTCGACCAAGACTATCGATACATTATGTGGCTTAAATCACGCTTTATCACTAAACATAAATGAGCGTGGATGAGATTGAGTCGATTCGCGCTGAAACGAAACAATCTCGAGGGAGACAATATGATGAAAGCAATGACGTTAGCAGCATTAATCACCGTTACGGCTACGCCTGCAATGGCCAATTTGAATGTCGATGTAACACCGGCACAGCAAGGCGCTTGGGTCGAAGTCAGTTATAATGGTGAGCCGGTCAATGGTGCCACAGTGACCACTCCGTCACTTAGTGAGACACGCTTAACCACAGAAAATGGGCGTGTATTTATTCCCACAACCAACAATGCAAGTAGCTCTATCACATACACGATAGACGCTAAAAATACTCAAGTAGAAGCCACGCGCTTTGTTGCTATTCAGAAAGACTGATACAAAAAGGGGCGCTGCCCCTTTTCATTTCTCTCGATGTCTAGGTGAAACATGACTTGAGCCATTACAGTGTCTACACTGATAGGCATTGATAAGGCTAGGTGAGAGAGAGGCATGTTGGCGCCCAATATCATTAATTCACTATATCGCTATGGATTATGGTTAGGTTTTTATTGCGATGATGTCGAAGTTCACCTGATTAAGATCACGCGAAAAATGACTAATGACACCCTTTTTAACATTATTATCTCATTACGTCGCACACTCATTCAACGCTGCCAAAGTACCTTATCACCGCAAAGTAGCGATCTACTCGGCACATATATCTCGCATTTGAGTGCGTGTGATAGAGAGATACTCGCTCTTACCTATCTATTTCATCTTTCCAGTAATGAGATCGCGATGGTTTGTCAGCTATCAGAGAGTACCGTAAAGCGACGTTTAACGATGATTCGTTATCGTTTGCACGCAGCTATCCACGCACACAATAAGAAACAAGAGTCATCAGATGTTAATTAGTACGTTGGATAAAATGCGTTTTTTTAGTGCCTTACGGTGAGCGAACGCCAGTAAGATTAGGTTCGAAAACTTGCTACTGCATCTTGAAGTTGTTGGGACGTATCACTTAAGACATCGGTAATGTTGGCAACCTCATCGGCAGCGTGCTGGTTGACCTGTGTCTTTTCGACGATCTCTTGAATATGGGCTGCAATCGCGTCGCTTTCCGCTACTTGATCGCGCACAATTAAATTTAATTTATCGATACTTTCTAAGGAATGTTGAGCACCTACCCGAAGTTCATCCAAAGGCGCAATGATACCTCGGATTAAGGCCGTCCCTTTTTCCATTCCTTTTTTTCCGCGTTCAATTTCAAGGATAGATTCTTTGGCTTGCTGATTAATTTGAGTGATCACTTGATCAATTTTACCGGTTGCATCTGCTGTTCTCGTCGCAAGTGTACGGACTTCATCGGCGACAACGGCAAAGCCTCGTCCACTTTCGCCTGCACGCGCGGCTTCAATAGATGCGTTGAGGGCCAGGAGATTGGTTTGATCGGCAATATCACGGATCACACTCACTGTATCTGTTACTTCTAAGACGCTCCGCTCCAATTTCGCCACCGTTTGTGCCGATTTATCGACCGTTGTGGCAATCGTGACAATTTCGTCCGAGACTCGGACTATCTCTTCTGCTCCCTGAGACGCCATGTCACGTGCTTTACTCGCTTCATCACGCGTCGTTTGAACGTGAGAGGCCAATGATGTGATCCCTTCCGAGAAGGTCGCGACGGAAGACTCAATGGCATGTGTTAATGTACTTTGCTCTGCAGAGCCAGATCTGACGTTAGAGGATGCACGTTGTAACGCGATAGCGGACGTGTTGACATGCGTGGCGCTGTGATTGATTGCATTGATAACCTGCCTTAAACGCTCGCGCATGTGTGTCATGCCTGATAACAAATCACCTAACTCATCTTTACCTACCACGAAAGGAATCGTCGTCAGATTACCTTGGCTAATCGCGGTTGTGCCTTTTACTGCCTGATTCAGTGGCATCATAATGGAGCGAGTCATGTACCATGCCATAAATCCTCCAGTCAAAAGTGCCCCCACCCCTAATATCAAAACAGTGCGAATTGACATGTGCACAAGATCAAGGGCTTCGTCTTGACGCTGCTCCATTGATTGTTGCTGGTATTGCGCTAATTCAGACGTCAATGCAAGCACTTGGTTTAACGCTTGATGTGTCGGCCCAGCCATGAGTCTTGTCGCTTCGGGTCGGTCACCAAATTCCAACGCTTCAACTGTCGCAGTAAAGTACTGATTAAATTGATCTCTATATTGTGAAAGTTGTTGTAATTGTGCCTGTTCTTGCTGACTCGTCATCAAAGGTTCTAACGCGTCAAGCGCAGTGTTGATGGCCGCGTTATGACGATCAATTTCTTTGTACATGCTGACACGTTGCTCCCGCTCTTCGAGCAGAAAAAGAAGAAGAAGGCGCCCTGCAGCACTTTCTGAGTGCAGGTTAATCGCGTGAGTCAGAGCGGCCCGACGCGAATCTTGTTCTACTAAGGTCTGCGTGTTATCCGCCAGATGCTCTAAACGAAGGGCGGCGACAACAACAATCGCGGCCAAAAACATCAACAAAACCGCATAACTTAACGAAAGACGAAACTTTATACGCATGCTTTACCTCGCAACAAACCACCGTTTCAAAAGGTGATCAACGGAAACGCGCCCTGGCCCATGCGCAATTAAAAAAAGCAAAACAGCCGCCCATACACCATGTGTCGCGTATGCATCTGGGTAGACAAATACCTGTATAACCGCTGTCATTCCAAGTAACGCCAATGCAGAAAACCGCGTAGCAAATCCGATTAAAATAAGCAGTGGAAATAAATGCTCGGCAAAAGCGGCCATGGGGGCGGCGATCTCCGGTGGAATGAGTGGCAATTGATATTCATAGCGGAATAGAGTAAGCAGTGAATCAGAATAACGCGGCCACCCTAGTTCAAACTCGCCAGCGATAAGGTCAATCGACAGTCCTTCTATCTTCGTTTGGCCTGATTTCCAAAAAATAGCCGCAATAGAAAAACGCGCGAGTAACCCGATGAGTGTATTAGGTATGCATGTAAATAAGGTGATGGATGATTGAATCCATTTAACAAGGGTTACTAACATAAGTCACTCTCTCATAGGTCGCACATTGACAATACATTCATTTTTTAGCAGCCACGCTAACGTGGCAGAAAGTTCAAGCTCACCGACCCGCTGCACAGCATCAGCAAAGGACAACCCTTCTTTGAGCAGTGAGATAAATCGAACTGTGTGGTGATCAAAGCGTGTAATGTCTACGCGCATATTTTGTCTGATTAATACAACCGCTTCCGATACTGCAAGATCAATGTGCGAGAGATTGACGGTCTCATGTTGATGCGCGGCCCAAAGAGAAGCGACTGGATACTGAGAGCAAAAAGTCGATAAAGAAGGATGTAGTTCAATCGTTGTTTGTGCTAATGCATCACCATTGGCAAGCCATGCTGTTAGCGCTTCCTGTGCCATAGGAGGAGCATCTGCAGCATGCCATGCCGCCACTCTCATCCACTCTAACCGTGCCACGTCAGCCAGATAAGGCACACTAGACGCGGGCGAGAAATTATAGATAAAACCAGGAAATTCAGCACCATACCACACTAAAACAGGCGAGCTTGGCGGATGTGTGCGAATAAACTCGCGAGCCATTGCAACGAAAAAATCATCGCCAACTAACGCTTGAACTACTGGAAAGCTATCCGCAAGCGCATCCGTTAAGGAAACAATGACATTGTTTCGGTAGACGGCAAAGCGCTGAGAGGGATCGGACCCATTCCATGTCGTTAATCCTTCTGGACACGAGGGCATTGAGGCGAAAAGATCAGTCATCCACTGGGTTTGTCGATCTATGCTCATGCCTTCTCCCGCGTCTGCATCATCATAGATAGTGCGTGTTTCGCTTCCGCCGCTAAGACGGAAAATGGCGGTATGTTATTATCACGCTCGATCAAGGTCGGTGTGGGCCCGATGCGTTCAATCACAAAACGGTACCAATGCCACACGTCTTGGCTAATGGGAGCGTCATGGCTATCAATTAAAAGCGGGGCACCTATCGAGTCAACATCCGTGGCATGACCGGCAAGATGGATCTCCGCAACTGCATGCAAAGGTAAAGCTTGAAGATATGAAGCCATATCGTGTCCGTGATTCACACAAGAGATGTAGGCATTATTGACATCAAGCAGTAAACCACAGCCTGTACGCTTGATAATGCCATCGATAAAGTCTTCCTCAGCCAATGTGGAGTCAGAAAACGCCACATAGGTGGCGGGATTTTCGAGTAACATTCTGCAACCTAGCTTTTCTTGAACACGATCAATATGGTCACAAACCCGCGATAGTGTTTTTTGATGATAGGGGGCAGGCAGTAAGTCGTTTAAAAACGTACCTTGATGAGAAGACCAAGCAAGGTGTTCAGAAAAAACGGCTGGCTGATAGCGCTCAATTAAGGCAGCTAGCCGCTCTAGATGCGCGTCATCCAACGGGTCTTCTCCGCCAATCGATAATCCCACGCCGTGAATTGAAAGCGGGTAGTGGGCGCAGATCTGTTCGAGATGATGATGAAATGGCCCGCCAGCCACCATATAGTTCTCAGCATGGATTTCAAAAAAGCCAATATCAGGCTGAGTATCGAGGATGGTTTGAACATGTTCAGGTTTCAAACCAACCCCGACAGACAGGGGAAGGCGGGAGAGTGTTGTCGCAGTCATCGTGTGATCACGCGTTTTTTTCTTCGAAGGGTTCCAGCTGACCAAACCCTGTTGGCGACGTTTTCGAGACCGTTTGTTCACAGGTCCCTTTAGGCACCAGTGACCATGCATTGCCTTGATAATCTCTAACTGATGTACCGGCACATGAGGTGCCTGGCCCGGCTTTGCAATCATTTTGTCCCTTTAAGGCAACACCGTAGCATTTTTCTTTGTCTTTCATCCCCGACGCCTCAGCAGGCGCTGCCGCCATGACTAATGCGGTACTCAAAGCAGTGACTAGTGACGCTGAAACTATGGCTTTGTTCATCATGTCTCTCCATTGTTTTTGACGATTTTCATTGAATCAATAAGATAGAGAAAGAGAGTGCAATGTGATGGTCATAATCTCACCACGACTTGCGACTGTTTCCTTGTCTCTAGTGATTTGTCGTGTATACCTATCCGTTTCTTACACATCTTTTGACATTATTTTTGTTAATCATTGATAACTGTAGAAGAGATAAGATGATGTGCATGATTTTTTATACGTGCGTCACAGATAAGATATGGAAAAACATTATGTGACTAATGATAACCGGGCGCTGGCGGGCGGGGATTAGGGGGGGTATGAGTCTTGATTTTTGTCGGGACTATCGCCGTTGACAAACTGCTTACTGATTTGTCGGATTGTGCCCATTTGCTTACCAAAATGACGGCACCCCGAACACATCGATGTATGAACAGTGAGCGCCGCTTTCTCTTTTATTGTCAGCTCACGGTCCAAAGCGTCAGACAGTAAGCGAGTGGCTTGTTGACAGTTCATCATCATTGCCGTGCTCCTCGAAACCATTTGTTTTCTAAACATTCTCGCAATCTTAGTCGTGCTCGATACAGTAGAACGTGCAAGTTACTCGTAGTGATCGCCAAGTTTTGACATATTTCATCACTCTCTAGCTCGACAAATTCTCTCATCATAAAAACGCGCGCTAAGTGTTCAGGTAATCCATGTAAACACGTTTCAAAGACCAGCCAGAACTGCTGATCTTTTACTGACTCCGTCGGCGTTGACCATCGCTCTGGGCGCTCATCAGTATGCCAATACCCGCGCTGAGTAAACAGTACTTCATCGAATGCATCTGATTCATCACTGACAGGTTGGCTTACACTGATTTCCCTCTGACCTTTTCGCAGTATATCTATGATTTTATTCTTTAAAATAGCGAAAACCCATGTTTTAAAAGCAGACTGACGACTAAACTTTTCGATACTCCGGTAGGCCGCCAATAATGCGTCTTGCACCGCATCTTCTGCTTTAGCATCGTCTCTTAATTGAAGCTGAGCAAACTTAAGCATCTCTTTTCTTAGGTTGCTGATAAATTGCGGATCTTTAAATACTTCATCACTGATATCCGATAGAGAGTGCATGTTCAGATCGGTACTCATGATCGGATATCCTCGCGCATTTCTATCTTGGCTGCGCTGTATGAAGAGACGCAATAAGGAACCAGATAATTAAGTACCACTTGCCCCCATGCAATCGGACTCTCGCCTAATAGAGCATGGCCTTGATTGATAACATTGAGTATCGTTCCAACCACAAAAGCCACTTTGAGCGCTGTTTGTATAATCGGCCATCGAAGCGCGACGGACATGATTTTCATCATCGATTTTCTCTACTTTTATATAACGGTCTACTTCGACTCTAGTTGAAAAAATCAAGATTTAATAACTGTTTGCGCTCATAACTGACACCACGCCAAGAAAATCATAACCAGACTGCTTTTTTTGGATTTGACGCTTTGCTGACGCGGCATGCGCTTTTGCTTAGCTTCTCGCCGCTCTAATGCTCGGTTCGCAACCTCCGCATACCTTCTCCGCTGCTCAGTGGTGAGCATCACTTCACACTTTACGTGGCTAGGGTGACGAAGCATCTTCGCCGGATCGCTTCTTGGTGTGCAACACATAAAAACCTCCTCGCGCATCATTAATGATTAGACGTAGCGATACGAAGAAAACTTACACTTTTTTATGTGTACAAAAGCAAGATCGCGTTTTGAATGCCGTCACAGAAGGCTACACCGCCAGATAATGTCGTTGCGGTGTGACCTTTAGTCGTCTTGCGGGCTCGGGGATATAGAAGGAGGAAAGCGGCGGAGCAGCACTCCGCCTAGAGATATAAATCACCATTATCGAATCAATAACAGAGGGACGGGCGAGTCAATCACAATGCGTGTGGTGGTGCTCCCCACGAATAGCTGGCGTAGCTTAGTATGGCCGTAAGCGCCCATAGTGATTAAGCCCACGTTTTGTTGCGCTTGGTACGCCAATAAAGCCTGAGCAGGGTCACCCGACAAACGGGCTTGAACAACATCCATGCCTTGGGCGGTTAAGCGCTGTGCCGCACCGTTAAACGCCTCTGAATGTGCGTCGTTATCTACCATCACCAAATGACAGGTCATGCCCTTAAGAAGGGGCGTATTTAACGCTTTCTCTACCAGTTTTTCACTGACCTCACTGCCATCAAACGCGAGAAGGTAGCTATCGGGTGGCGTGACATCCCCAGTGGCAATCAAAATATGATTGTGAATACGGCGAACGACGCTTTCGAGTTGTGATCCAATCGCTTTGGCATCGTTCTGGTGCGCATCACCGGAGCGACCCATCACAAGCACTCGCATGGTCGACTCAAACGCTAGCAGCGCGTTAAGTAAATGGCCGTGTTGCTGCAAGCGTGAGATCTCAGTCACTCCTTTTGAGAGTGCCATTTCTTCGCATTCATGCAGCAGCGCCTTTCCATGTTGCAAGGCTAGTTTGGCGCGTTTTTCATCCAGCTCGACTAACTCATTCATCAGTTGTTCACGGCTACCCAATCCGATACTGCCTGATAACTCAGAATCGCTACTCGCGGGCTTTTCCAATACATGCAAAAAGGTCAGCGGTGCAGACAGGCGTGAAGCCGCCCAAATGCTTAGATCCGTCACCGATTGGGTGTAAGATGCCCCATCAATACAAGCAATAATTTTATTCATCGTGCGCTCCTTAGTGTCCGCCCATGAGTTTTTCGACTTCTTCAGGCTTATCGTGCACGCCAAATTTATCGACAATGGTAGCGGTTGCCTCATTCATGCCCACTAAATTCACCTCGGTACCTTCTCGGCGGAATTTAATCACCACGCGATCGAGCGATGAGACAGACGTAATATCCCAAAAGTGTGCGGCAGACAGATCAATGGTGACGCGTTCAACCGCGTCTTTAAAATCAAATGATTCAATAAATTGCTCGGAAGAGGCAAAGAAAACCTGCCCAATAACGCGATAAATACGCTCATCAGGTTGTGATTGCTCGCTTTTGACCACCATAAAGCGGCCGATTTTGTTGGCAAAGAACAAAGCCGCCAATAGCACACCGACCAAAACCCCGATAGCTAAGTTATGGGTCGCCACCACCACAATCACGGTAGTGACCATCACAATATTGGTCGATAAAGGATGAGTTTTAAGATCTTTAATAGAGCTCCATGAGAATGTCCCGATGGAGACCATAATCATTACCGCTACCAAGGCCGCCATGGGGATTAATTTAAGCCAGTCACTTAAAAACACCACCATGATTAGCAGGAATATCCCCGCACACAGCGTGGATAAGCGCGAACGACCGCCCGATTTGATGTTGATAATTGACTGACCAATCATGGCACAACCGGCCATCCCTCCCATAAAGCCGGTGGCAATGTTCGCGATGCCTTGGCCTTTACACTCACGGTTTTTATCACTACCCGTGTCGGTTAGGTCATCGACAATGGTGGCGGTCATCATCGATTCAAGTAAACCAACAACTGCTAGCCCTGCTGAATACGGGAAGATAATCATTAACGTTTCAAGGTTAAGCGGTACATCGGGCCATAAAAACACCGGTAAGGTATCTGGTAATTCGCCCATATCGCCCACCGTACGGATATCGAGTCCAATGCTGACGGCAAGTGTCGTCAGGACCAAAATACACACCAATGGAGAAGGCAACAACTTGCCGATAACCGGCACATAGGGGAATAAATAGATAATAGCGAGTCCACCGAGTGTCATCGCATACACATGCCACGTCACATCAGTGAGCTCAGGCAGCTGGGCCATAAAAATGAGGATCGCAAGAGCGTTAACAAACCCAGTGACTACCGAGCGTGATACAAAGCGCATGAGATCGCCGAGCTTGAGATAACCGGCCAGAATTTGCAAAACACCCGTTAGTACGGTGGCGGCCAACAAATATTCAAGGCCGTGCTCTTTGACTAGCGTCACCATCAATAACGCCATGGCGCCGGTTGCCGCAGATATCATCCCAGGTCGACCACCGACAACAGCAATAATCACCGCAATACTGAATGAGGCGTATAACCCAACTTTTGGATCAACGCCTGCAATAATAGAAAAAGCAATCGCTTCAGGAATAAGCGCTAACGCAACCACAATACCAGCCAGTACGTCGCCACGCAGATTGGAAAACCAATCACGTTTCATTGTTTCAATCATGAACAGTCTCAGTCTTTGTTAAGAGAATACATTGAGCGGAAGGCAATAAGGCAGGAACGACTAGGGCGGCGTCATGTGCATGGCAACTCTCCTAAAAAACAAAAGCGTGATGATAGTCACTGTTCGCTTTTCATGCAAGAGAAGACTCGAGGGTTCAATACACTTATCAACCATTCACTAAAATTAACGTTATGTTTTAATTGATATTAAACACAGAAAGCATATTAACGCATTCGTTGACTATATTAAGTGTGCTACCCATAAGTGATACAGAAATAGAAAAACTCAATAGGCATGGTTTTTGTATAAATCACATAAAAAGATGAGGAAAGCCATGAACGCAACATTATTCGATACACTGATAACGTCGGTCGTGATGTTGCGTGACGATCTCACCTTGGCGTACGCGAATCCTGAAGCGATGGCTTTGTGTACTCAACCGTATGAAGCTGCCACATCCTTTTTTGAGGTTTTCCCATTCTCGAAGCAAAACGCGGATTTAGCCGCGTTATTATTACGTCTCTCTCATGCGCTACTAGAAGCACAATGCTCGGATATTTTGGGGTGTTGTTTGGCAGGAAAAAAGGGACGCTATACCTTAAGAGTGACACGGCTGGCGCCATCGATGGGCTTAATGGTACAAATCGTGGTTCCTCAGCAAGCAGGCGCGCAACGGGTATCTTATTTTAATATCAGTCCGGTTGCGATGATGTGGACGGATAGCCACGATATTATTCAAGCAGTTAACCCCGCGTTTGAAGCCATGTTTGGGTATACGCAAGCCGACTTACTTGGCAGAACACCGGCATTTTTGCGTGATGGGCTTGATGAGCAAGATACCTTAGAAACCATGTGGAAAGCTGTCAGCGACGGAGGACATTGGGAGGGAGAAGTTCACCATCGTCGTCAAGATGGAGAAGTATTAACCACGCAGCTGTCACTTTCTGCGATTAGCCACGATCATTGCGCGACAACGTACCTCTCGTTTTTCACCGATATATCACACCATTTCGAGCAAATTAAGCAACTAAAAGCACGCGCCTACCAAGACTACTTAACCGAGCTTCCTAATCGCTTTGCGCTGGATGATACCATCTATGAGTTAATCCTCACTCAAAGCTATTTTTACCTTATTTTTATCGACTTAGGTGATTTTAAACAGATTAACGATAATTATGGCCACCTTGTCGGGGATCGGCTACTGCATGCTGTTGGTCAGCGATTGCATCAACTTGACCGCGCGTTTGTTTGTCGTTACGGCGGTGATGAATATATTGTGTTGCTACCAATCTCCGCACAGCCAAGTGACGTCGATGCGGCTTTTTCCTCGCCCTTTCTGATAGATGGGCAAGCCATCTCCGTGATTGCTCACAAAGGGGTGGCGCAATATCCACAAGATGGCCATACCAGCGAAGCGCTTATTCGTCATGCTGATCAGAATATGTATCGCTGTAAGTTATCTCTCATCCGAAAATAGACGATAGATATATCGCCTACTTCTATCCTACCCTATTGCTAGCTTTGTCTCTGCATAGCGTAGCTTTTTCTTTCTTGGGCTGGCTAAAAAGTAAGCCAAAGTTAGCGGGCCCAGTCGGCCAGCAAACATCATAAAAATGATAATACACTCGCCGACATCGGATAATGATCCAGTGAGTCCTCTTGAAAGGCCTACCGTTCCTAATGCAGACACGGCTTCAAACACCACATCCGTCATTTCTGCGCTTTCACTCAGCAATAAGCAAAAAATAGCAAACCAAGTCATCCCAATCGAGATAAGAGACAGTGCTAACGCTTTACTGACGGTGTCTCTGGCTATTTCACGTTTATAGACGTAAACCGCTTCATCTCGACGTAAAAATGCATATGTCGCTAAAATAAGCACCATAAAAGTAACGACTTTTATACCGCTTGCGGTACTAAGCGAGCC
Source organism: Salinivibrio sp. SS2 (assembly GCF_001722075.1). Lineage (NCBI taxonomy): Bacteria > Pseudomonadati > Pseudomonadota > Gammaproteobacteria > Vibrionales > Vibrionaceae > Salinivibrio > Salinivibrio sp. SS2. The sequence goes on from NZ_MEBP01000094.1 coordinate 44,415, forward strand.
TCCACCAATAAACATTAACACCAAGATAATGGCGGTGGTTGCATCCTCAAGTTGATCAATCGCCAGTGTATTAAACCCTGCGGTACGCGGTGTTACTGCTTGAAACCACGAAGCAAGCCATTTTCCAGATTCACTCAAGGGAGCCAATGTATTAGGGTTATCGTACTCAATAAGATAAATGGCAATTAATGCAACACCATTAATTAAACATGTCCCAGTGATCATCATTTTGCTGTACACGGTCAGTTTTGACCAACAGCGATGACGCTTTAAATCTATCCATACCGTAAACCCTAACCCGCCAATAATAAACAGCGCAGTAATGGTTAAATTAACCGTAATATCATCAACATATGGCATTAAGCTGTCAGCGCTGAGAGCAAATCCTGCATTATTAAATGCGCTGATGGTGTAAAAAAAGCCATGGAATAGGCTATCAGTCCAACCCAATTCAGCTTGCCAACGGAGAGTGAGTACAACCATACCAATGGCTTCAATTAGCAACGCAAACGCAAGGACCGACTTAGCTGTCGAAGTAAGTGTTGATGCGTCTGTCTGATTGAACGCCTCACGCGCGACGGTTCGCTGTAAGAAGCCAATTCGTCCGCCCAGCGCAATTAACGTCACAATGGCAAAGGTCATTAAACCCAGCCCACCACATTGGATAAGCAGTGCAATCACCGTTTGCCCAAACATAGTGAACTGGGTACCTGTATCAACGACAACCAGCCCAGTCACTGTCACCGCTGAGGTTGCGGTAAATAAGCTTTGAATCCAAGAGATGGGGCTTGTCGTTGCAACAGGGAGTTTTAAAAGGCATGTCCCCAGTAGGATTAGTAAGGCAAAACTACCACTTAAAATTAGCGGTGGTGCACCGAGTAATTTCTTGCCCGCTTTTGGTTTACGCTCGATAGGGCTAATCGAAGGATGCCATAACACCATGTCACACTAACCTCGGTGCAATATATTTCAGTTCCGCACGTGTACCGCACAAGAGAAGCTGATCACCCGTACGTAACTCAAAACCTGTATCTAACCCCGTGATTACCTCTTGACCGCGCTTAACCAGCAATGGCGTGATGCTCGTCCGCGCATCGCCAAGTGCATGTGCAATTGTCCTATCATGAAGTTTGGGTTTTATCTCAATTTCTACAACATACAAGCCATGACCAATGGCAAGATAGTTATTAACCATTGGATAGTTTAAAGACTGAGCAACACGGATCCCCATTTCTTCTTCAGGATGAATGATGCGAGAAACCCCTAGTTTAGAAACAATTGTATGATGCGCTTTCGTACTGGCTTTAACCCAAATTTCTTTAACTCCTAAGTTCTTTAATGCAAGCGTACACAAGAGACTGGATTGCATGTCTTCTCCAATCGCAACGAGTACCGCGTCGCTGTTCGCTAAATCGAGTTCGCGCAGTGCATTTTCATCTGTAGAGTCACAAATGACCGCTTGAGTTAAATCTTCAACATACTGTTCAACCATTTTGGGATCTTTATCAACACCAGTAACAGTATGACCAAGATGAATAAGCTCTAGGCTCGCTGCAACACCAAAGCGACCTAACCCAATGACAGTGAAGTGTGCCATAGTCTCGTAACCTTCTTATATTTTCCAAAAGTGCGGTAATAACATTGCTAAAACCGTAAAATATTCTAGACGACCAAGGATCATCGCCACATTAAGTAACCAAATTCCTATATCACTTACTGGCTGAAAATTACTACTTACCTCACCAAATCCTGGGCCGAGTACATTAATACAAGCCACAACTGCGGTAAATGATGTCCAAAAATCAAGTCCTGTCATGATAAGTAAAAGAGTGAATACTACCGTCGTCAAAACAACTAATGACATAAAGGCCATGATTGCATTTGTAACATCTGATGAAACCGCTTTCTTTTGATAACGAATAGGGATCACTGCCCGTGGGTGAGAAAGTTGCTGAATTTCACGACGTATCACTTTAAATGTGATAATGTCTCGAATAATTTTATTACCACCTGCTGTCGAGCCAGAGCAGCCGCCAAGATAAGCACAGAAAACTAAGAACAATGCAGTTGCGGCAGGCCACGCCCCTAAATCAGCAGCGCCATAACCAGTACTCGTAATAAAAGACACAACATGGAAGAGTGCAAAGCTTACCGAAGATGCCAATGATGGGTAAGTATTGGTTTTATAGAGATAGAGACCTAAAACACTCCCTAAAAAAAGAACGATAAGTAGGAATGTTCTGGCTTCTTCGTCTTGAATGTATAACTTCACGCCTTTTGCACTGCGCTGAAAAACACGAAAATGCAAACCAAAATTGATAGCGCCTAACAGCATAAAAATATTGGCAATCATTAAAATGCTATGGCTTTCAAAGTACCACATGCTAGCGTCATGTGTTGAAAAGCCACCGGTAGAGACGGTCGTAAAGCTATGGCCGATGGCGTCAAAAAGAGACATGCCTGCCACATAATAGGAAATAGCGCACAATATTGTAATCGATAAATAAACACCCCATAAGTAATGAGCGGTTTTTGTAATCCGAGGCGAAAGTTTGTCGTCTTTTATTGGCCCAGGCGTTTCTGCTTTAAGAAGACGCATTCCGCCAACATTGAGCATCGGCAAGACTGCTACAACAAAAATGACAACACCAAGCCCTCCCATCCATTGTAGAAATTGACGATACATTAAAAAAGAAGGTGGCATAGTATCTAAGTTAGAGAGTACTGTTGCTCCAGTCGTCGTTAGTGCACTGATAGATTCAAAAACTGCATCAGAAAAGTTCACGTGCGTAAAAGAATAAATAGGCAAAGCGCCTAATATCCCAGTTACAAACCAAGTTAAGGTTGCAAATATCAATGCATCTTTAAATGCTACGTTTTCAATCTTCTCTTTTCTAAAATAGAAAGATAATAAGAAAGAAAAAGATAGCATTATTATAGCTGGCCGAAAAAATAATCTAGATATATGATCATCAAATAGGAACAGTGATAGGATACCAAATGAAAACTGAACGACACCCATCCATAGAATGGGCATAGATAATAAACGAACGGTACTTTTAGGATTAATCATTTTCAATCTCATCGACACAAAGACGATAACCAATACCAGGCTCTGTTTTTATTATATTTTTTCGACTTTCTTCCTCGCATATTTTTTTTCTTATCTGACTAACTAAAACACGTAGATAGTGGCTGTCTTGTCTATGTGTTTCACCCCAAATTGAGATAAGAAGATCGTCTTGTCTTACTAAACCACCATTACCTTCCATGAGCATTTTAATAAAGTGAAATTCTTTCTTTGTTAACGAGATCAAACGAGAATCATACCAAAATTGATGGCTAGACAAAGATAAGCTTAATTCGCCGCACTGAATAAGATCCTCGGTTTTCTTTGATGGTGCGATTAAATCTCTGACGAGCACTTTTATTCTTACAATAAGCTCTTTCACGCCAAATGGTTTGCTTATATAATCATTTGCACCGGCTTCGAGTAATGTGATTTTCTCATCTTCCTGATCGCGCGCAGTGAGAATAATAACCGGTGTTGTATGTCCTTTTTCTCGAATGTGATTGAGTAAAGAAATACCTTCGCCGTCGGGTAAGCCTAAATCCAATACAATCACATCGGGGGACCGATTCTGAATAACACTTAATGCGCCATCTAATGAATATGCACCGAGATAATCAAATCCTTCTGCATTCAGTGATATTCGAACAAATGTATGGATTTGTTTTTCATCATCAACCAATAATACGCGGTATGCCATCATTACTCTCCACCATCAACAGGCAAACAAATTCTCATTAAACAGCCTATTTCTGAGTGTGCTAACTCAATCCTGCCCTGATGTGCCCGTATAACTCCATTAGCAACCGCCAGCCCCAGCCCTGACCCACTGTCGCTTTTTTTATCCTCGTGCGTTGTATAAAAAAGATCAAATATCTTATGTGCATGTTTTAGGGGGATCCCTTTACCCTGATCTTTAATATCTATGTATATGTTGTTTGACTGACTATATACATGAATAGTCACAATGGTGTTTGCCGGAGAATATCTTAAGGCGTTGTCAATAATATTAAAAATGGCTTGTTCTATGAGTGCACGGCTGACCGGCACAGTAGGAGATTCAATGCTGGTAATTTTTACTCGTTCAGGCTCATGACACCGAGAGACAGAAACATTGATAACATCGATGATGTTTTCAGCGTTTTTATTGATCACTAAACTACCGTGTTGCAACTTGGTGGCTTGCAGCAAGTTCTCTATGTAGTGATGTAGGCGGTGGCTTTCTTGCGTCGCGCTATCGAGTAGCTCATTCCTTTCTGTATGCGACAGTTTATTCATATACGCTTGCAACGTTGTCAAGGTACCAATAATTGTCGCTAACGGGGTACGTAAGTCGTGTGAAACGGAGAGTAAGATGCTATTTCTTAATCGGGTTTGCTCTAATTCATCACGTTGTTGGCGATAAAAGTGTGCTATGTAGCTTGTCACGCCAGCGACCAACATAAATACCACCAAGTTAATGACATCAGTGACGTCGCTCATTTGTAACGAAAAACGCGGGGCGGTGAAAAGAAAATTAAAGCTAAGTGCAGCGACTAAAGATATCGGTACAGCCAGAGAGGGACCGGATTGCAGAGCAACAATTGCAACAGAAAGTTGTAGTAGTAGTAACACTGCAATTGTTACAGGAATAAAAGTGTTCAGTATCCAGCATAGCAATAGTGTAGTACCAAGTAAGCTAAAGGAGGCACACACAGGATAACGGCGAAGAAACGGCGTTGTTGATCAAATCATTCACCTAACGCACTGATCCCAATGGGG
>NZ_MEBP01000095.1:0-24712 GCF_001722075.1 Salinivibrio sp. SS2
AGCTTCGCTGGGCAAACAAACAAAAAGAGATGCAAACTGCATCTCTTTAGCTAGGGATGAGGCGATCCTGTCGATCACCGTGCGTTAAAACTATAGCTTACGTAGCACGATCATGAGGTATAGCCCCCCTATCAACGAAGCAATGATCCCAGCCGGCATTTCTTGCGGATACAACCATTGTCGTCCGAGCCAATCGGCAAACAGCATCAATCCCATGCCAATCAACCCGGCGGTGACCATATGCGCCCGGGCATTTTTCGCCCCCCAGCTACGCGCAATGTGCGGGGCCATCAGCCCGACAAAACTGAGCGGCCCCACCACCAAGGTGGCACTGACAGTCATCACCGCAACGAGGGCCAGCAACAGCATGCGGGCACGCCCTACCTTAACCCCCAACGATTGAGCCGTTTCACCACCGAGCGGCAAAATATCGAGCCAACGCTGGCACATTAATCCTAGCGCCACCAGCACGGCAGCAACCAAGGCCAGTGTGGTCACCGTACTGTCAGTCACATAGTAGGTTGAACCTGAAATCCACGCGAGCACTTGATACGCGCGAGGATCGCCACCTGCCATCAAGAAGCTTTGTACCGCTTGCATCAGTGCGGCTATGGCGACGCCAGTGAGCAACACCTTTTCTGGTTGGAAGCCGGTTTTGCGATTAAGCAGCACAATCAACGCCAAGGTCGCCCCCGCACCGATTAGACCGCCGATATATAAGCTCAGCATAGATGCGCCCATGCCCGCAAAAATGGTGACAATCAGTCCCAGCGCCGTACCAGCACTGATCCCCATCACTTCAGGGCTCGCCATCGGGTTAGCACTCAAACGCTGAAGCACGGCACCGGCAACAGCAAGCACACCACCCGCCAATGCCGCGGCCAGCAAGCGTGGCAAGCGCCATTCCAACAAGGACCAATCGCCGCTGAGCGCCAGCCACTGCCAGCCCTCACTTTGACGCGATACAGTGGCAAAAATCACCACCCCCAACACCAGTAACATCAACGTTCGGCCTAGTGGCCAATCCTGACGTGGTGCGGACGTCCCGGCATGCATTTGTTGGCGTTGACGATTCCCCAGTGACACCCGTGGTAACAACCACAAAAGAAGAGGCGCTCCCAACGCTGCCGTCGCCGCCCCCGTGGGCACCATCATTGCACGGCGGCCGGGTAACAGTTGGACAGCCAAATCGGTGGCTGCCAACATCAAGGCACCTAAAATCATCGCCAAGCTCAAACGGGTGATAAGCTTACGTGCGCCACATAAACGCGCAATCGCGGGCGCGGCGAGACCGACAAAGCCAATCACGCCAATCAAGCTAACTACCCACGCGGTCAGAAGCACCGATAGCCCTAGAGCAATCACACGGATTTTCGCCAGTGATACGCCCAAGCTTTTCGCCCCTTCATCCGAAAGACTCAAGACGTTAAGCGGCTTTAATAAGGCAAGGATCAACACGACCGCCAATCCAATACGCGGCAGTAAGGCTTGCACACTGTGCCAGTCGGTTTGCACCATCGAGCCCGCGCCCCACACCATCATGCCGTGTAGCGCTTCTTGATTCATTAACAGCAGCACGGTGCTGAGCGCGCCGCAGTAAAGGTTTAAAATCAACCCCGCGATCACCACTACGGTGGGCGATAGGCCGCGTCGCCATGCTAGCGCAAAGACCACCAGCATGGTCAGCACTCCGCCAGACATCGCCACCATCGCACTCGACCAAGTCAGTAGCCAAGGAGCATAAAGTGTCGCAAGCATCAGCGCCAAGCTAGCGCCATTCGCCACCCCCAGCGTCGAGGGCGAGGCCAAAGGGTTTCGCAGCACTTGTTGCATCAAGGTACCGGCCAGCCCCAAACACGCCCCCGCCAGCAATGCGGTGACCAAGCGCGGCCACCAGGTTAAATGCATCACAACGCCAATCGACGCACTGTCATCCAGCGACCAAAGCGACTGCCAGAGCATGGATGCATTCACATTCCACTGCTCCAACTGAGTAGAGGCGAGGCTTAACAGTGCCGCCAGTAACGCCAAGGGCACCCATAACAGGTTCAGTTTCATGCCTGCCCTCCTTGGTCGATCAATGCCGCGGTCACAAGGCGGGCAAAGCGTAACGCCGATGGAATCGCCCCAAAGCTCCATACCGGATCAATCATCAATGGCGTATGCCCCGTGCGTTTAACCAAATATTGCCAAAACATATTGGTCTGAAGAGTTTGCTCGACGCCCGCGGGGAGTGGGCGCACAATCACTAGTTGCGCATCAAGGTCTAGCAGCTCGCGGGTGGAGACCATGCTAAACCCCCAACTGTTGGTGGTATTTTGCCACGCGTTGCTGAGCCCCAATTCACTGATAGCGGCGTGATACAAGCTGTTCGTCCCAAACACCCGCACATGATTGGCATCCAGAAACTGGATCATCAAAAGCGGTGGCTGTTCGACGGGAATGGTATCGCGCAAGCTCGCTAACTGCTGTTTCGCATTAGCAATCAGGGTTTCACCGGCCTCAGGACGGTTGGCCTCACGTGCAATTTGCCGCGTCACGGTTTTGAGCGACGCCCAGCTTAGGCCGCTTTCATACAGAGGAATTGAGCTGACCGGCGCAATGGTGCTTAGCTTGGGCTTCATTGCCTTAAAAATGGGCGAGATCAGAATTTTATCGGGGTGAAGCTCGGCCAAACGCTCCATGTTGGGCTGGGTGCGAAGCCCAATATCGACGGTTTTTTCTGGAATGGGCGGGGCTTTCACCCACGAATTGTAATCCGCCTTTTGCGCGACCGCGACGGGCGTCACCCCTAAGGCCAACAAGGTTTCAGTTTGGGTCCAATCCAGCGAAAGAATACGAGGCGATGCGCTGACGCTCGCTGACATCATGGCCGCGGTCAGCCAGACCACAAGCGTCAAAAAAGAGGACTTGATCATACCGGCGATAACTCCCCCGGCATAGCAACCGCATAGCCGGCGGTATGATCGGCAATCGGCATTTCAATGCCATAAATCGATTTGAGGGCCGACTCTTGAAACACATCGCTAACCGCACCTTGAGTCAGGACTTGCCCGCTGTGCAGCGCGACAATCTCATCACAAAAACGCGCTGCCATATTAATGTCGTGCACCACAATAATGATGGACTTATCCAGCTCTCGGCTAAGTTTACGCACCAAGGTCATCACTTCAACTTGGTGGGCCACATCCAGTGCAGATAGCGGCTCATCGAGCAGTAAATAACGCGTTTGCTGTGCCAGCAGCATCGCAATCCACAGCCGTTGGCGCTCGCCGCCTGATAAGGTATCGACCAAGCGCTCGGCATAACCCTGAGTACCAGTGAGCGCCATTGCCTCGTTGATCGCTTGGTGATCGGCTTTGGTCAACCGCCCCAGCAAGCCATGCCAAGGATAGCGACCAAAACTGACCAACTCATACCCAGTTAAGTTATCGGTTGCCGGTAAATGCTGTGGTAAATACGCCACCTCGCGCGCAAAGGCTTTTTCCGACCATTTTGATAAGGGTTTTTGGTCTAATGCGATCTGCCCGCTGCTGGTTGCCTGTTGCTGCGCTAACAGCTTTATCAACGTCGACTTGCCCGACCCATTGTGTCCGACTAACGCACAGATTTTTCCCGGCGTAAACGACAAGCTCACCTTATCGAGTAACACTTTTCCGTTGACGGCAAACGCAACGTCCTTTGCCTCTAACATATCCCGATCCTACTTCTGCAAACACAAGCGCGTGGCACTTGCCCGTTATCTCTGAGAGCGGTAATTTTCCGATGCTTAAAAGGCAAATGCAAACCATTTTGATTTCGCTTTGTACGCTTAGCGCTTGTTAATGAGAGAAATTAGACCTCAACCAAGTCACTATTAGGGATCCAAGCGTCATTCAGCCTCGTATCGCCAAGGGTGAATAAAAGTTTGTTGTTACGACTGTCGAGAGCCCTATGTCCGCGCCCATCAGCCTTGTGTGGCTAAAACGCGATTTACGCCTGCGGGATCATGCCCCTTTACAAGCTGCCATTGCCGCGGGGCGTCCCTTAGTGATTTTGTACCTGTTTGAGCCATTGCTGCTTAACGATCCGCACCATAGCGAGCGCCATTGGCGATTTGTCTGGCAATCGCTTTGCGATCTTAATCAGCAGCTGGCGCCGTTTGACGGGCAGGTCACTATTTGCCAAGGTGAAGCACTCGCCATTTTCGACGCCATCCACCAGCAACGGGCAATTGGCGCGGTGTACAGCCATCAAGAAATTGGCGTCGACGCGACATTTTCTCGAGATAAAGCGGTGGCGAAATGGCTAGCAAGCCATCAGATCCCTTGGCATGAATTTCCCACTGGGGCGGTGATCCGCGGCGCGAAAAGTCGGGTTGATTGGGACGCAGAGTGGCAAAAAGTGATGCGTGCCCCTCTTGCCGACCCCGATTGGCAACAAGCGCGCTGGCTAGACACATCACTCACGCTACCCGCGCTCGATCACCACAATTGGGATTCTCCTGCGCCACGCTTTCAGCCCGGCGGGCCGAGTTGGGCGTATAAAACCTTGCAGTCTTTTTTCCGCGAGCGTGGGCAAACTTATCAGCGCCACATCTCTAAACCGCTCGCCAGCCGCAAAAGCTGTACGCGACTGTCGCCCTATCTTGCTTGGGGTAACATCAGCTTGCGCGAGATGTATCAAATCACCCTCCTCCATTGGCAAAAAAAGGGTTGGCGGCGTGCGCTGGTCGCTATGGTGTCGCGTTTGCATTGGCACTGTCATTTTATGCAGAAATTTGAAAGCGAGCACCACATGGAGCATCGCCCCGTTAATCGCGGCTACTTACATTTTGAGTACGCGAACGGTCCGCAGAACGATGCGCATCTGCTCGCATGGCAACAAGGCTATACCGGTTATCCGCTCGTCGATGCCTGTATGCGTTGCCTGCACGCCACCGGCTATATCAACTTTCGTATGCGGGCGATGCTGGTCAGTTTTTTAACTCACCATCTACTGATTGATTGGCGGCGTGGTGTGCATCATTTGGCGCAGCTATTTCTCGATTTTGAGCCCGGTATTCATTACCCCCAATTTCAAATGCAGGCTGGCGTGACGGGCGCCAATACCCTGCGCATTTATAACCCAGTGAAACAATCGCAGGAGCAAGATCCCGAGGGGGCATTTATTCGTGAATGGTTGCCCGAGCTTTCTCCCTTGCCCGACAGTTTGATCCATACCCCGTGGCAAATGACCGACATGGAAGCGATGATGTACGGGGTGGTGCTTGGTGAAGACTACCCGAGACCCATTGTCGATATCGAACAAACTGGCAAACGTGCGCGTGATATTTTATGGTCGTTTCGTCAACAAGACGCGGTTCGTATCGAAAAAGCACGGATACTCGCCACCCATGTGCGTCCAAGCAGCCCGGAGCAAACAAATAGCCCGCGGCGCGCAGACAAGCGCACTAAAAAATCACGTTTACCTGCCACTCAATCCCCTGGAGGCAACCCAGATGGCGCATAAAAAGCCGCACCTTCCCACCAAGGTATGTTTGACGTGCGAACGCCCCTTTACGTGGCGTAAAAAGTGGGCGCGCTGTTGGGACGACGTTAGGTATTGCTCTGACCGTTGCCGTCGCGAAGGTCGTCGCCATGCGCGAGCGGCGACGCACTGAACGCATCTAAAAGCGAATTCAATTTCGGATGTACCCACTGACGTTTAATCGATACCGCATAAAACGGCTCATACACACTCGGCAGTAAGGCGTAGCGGGTGAGCATACCGCTATCTAGTTCATCACGAACCACCACTTCAGGCATCACCGCCAACGCATCATTGTCGCGGGTTAATAGGCGCAGCATTGCCATATCATTGGCTTCTGCCATGATGTAAGGCTTGAGTTGATACTGCGCCGAGATAGCATCAAACCCCGAGCGAATCGGGTTATCGCCATAAGGTAACACCCACGCTTGGTGCTGGTAGCTGGCGTCTAAGGTGGGCGATAAGGCTTTACCCGGCCAACCAATCACAGCTACCGGCTGGCGAGCCAATTGCTGATACTGCCAAATCTGTTTATTGGTACCCCGCACCGCAATATTGGTTAGCGCCAAATCTAACTGGTGATCAGACAGCGCATGGAGCAAGCCGGTTTGATCCATCGACTGCAACACATAACGGCACTCCCGTTGATTGACCAGTGGCTGAATAAACTGCTCGATAAAGTTCCGCGACATGGTCGATAAGGTGCCAATGCGAATCGTGGCACTGGACAGCGCCCCGCCGCTGGATAGCAACTGCTCTAACTCTTCCCCCTGTCGGAATATCTCTTCGGCATAGTTCATCGCTTGATAGCCACTTTCGGTCAACGTCAATGTACGACCTTGCCGCTCAAACAATTGCACCTGCATCGCCTGTTCAAGCTGTTTGATTTGCGACGACAGCGCCGACTGCGAAATATGCAGCTGACGGGCGGTCTGGGTCAGGTTGCCGTGGCGCGCTACCTGCCAGAAATAATACAAATGATGGTAGTTGAGTCGGCTCATCGTTCTCTAAAACAGAATGAAAAGTGATTTATTATGTATTTTACTTAACTGTAGTAAGTTTTCACAATGTATCGCATAACTATTGCTGTGAGGTAAGTCATGTTATCCCTATTTCTCGTCACTCCGCTCAAACTGGTGCTGCTCGCACTGGTTGCTCTTCTTGGCGGTGTTATATGGCGATACAGTGCCACTGCGTTTGCGGGCGAAGCCGACAAACACCGTTTTCTTTCATCCTTACTGCTCACCTTATCAGCAGTCTTGTTAGTTTTAGTCAGTAATCACCTGTTGCTGTTTTGGCTCGCTTGGGTGGCAGTTAGCCTCTCATTGGGTCGGTTAATTCTTTTCTATCCGCATCGGCCTCGCGCCCAACTCGCGGCACACAAAAAAATGCTGCTCGCCCGCTTTAGCGAATTGCTACTCGGTGGCGCATTTTTACTGTTGTTTTTCCACTACCAAACCGCACAGATTGACCAATTGATGTTTCAAGTCAGCCAGCAGCCTCACACGCTGACTGTAAGCATCGCCGCCTTTATGTTGGTGGGCGTGGCGATTATCAAGTGCGCTCAACTGCCCTTGCACGGCTGGTTGATTCAAGTGGTGGAAGCGCCAACGCCTGTCTCTGCCTTATTGCACGCCGGTATTGTGAATCTTGGCGGGATCTTATTGATGCTATTCGCGCCAGTGCTCGCGGCAAGCCCCAGTGCCAGCCTTGCCCTGCTGGTTATCGCAGGCATCAGTACGCTGGTGGCGGGACTGGTGAGCCTGACACGCGTGAGCATTAAGGTAAAACTGGCGTGGTCGACCGTCGCACAAATGGGTTTGATGTTAGTCGAAATCGCCCTAGGGCTTTACGAGTTGGCACTGCTGCACTTGCTGGCGCACTCTTTCTACAAGGCGTTTTCTTTCCTCAACAGCGGCAATGGCGTGAATCATTGGCTCGCCACCCAACTGGCTGACGCCTCAGTTCCGCGTCGCTGCCATTGGCTTGCCGCGATGGCCACCGCCGCCGGTTTGATTGTCGCCGTACATCTAAGTGTTGGTATTTTAAATAGTTTGGCCGCCGGTTGGTTGCTGTGGATGGCGATGACCATGCTGCTATTACCGGCCTTTACCCGCCCAGGCGCTGCTCGCCCGACACGCGTGCTGCTCAGTAGCATGTTTGCCCTTGGCCTGCTTGGGCTCTACGCCGCCATTAAACATAGCTTGATTGTGTTTGTCGCGGGCGGAAATGCCACCTATTTATTTGCCGATGCCTTTGCGCTGGTGCTGTTTATCGCGCTATTTGCTCTGTCATTGGCGGTCCAGTACTGGCCTCACAAAGCGTGGGTCAACCGCCTGTTTATTTGGCTGAACGCCGGGGCTTACCTTGATGAGTGGGCGACGCGCCTAACACTCAAATGGTGGCCGAGTGCTTCTTTAATCCAACTACAAACGACCCAATGGCAACCGCATAAGGAGACGCGTTAATGATTGCGAAAACGCCCAACGTATCTGTACACCCAGAGCCCCTCAATGTGAGCGATTTTCGCGATGCCACCCAGCAAGCAGTCGCAGCGATTGCGCCAAGCTGGCCGTTGGATCAAATGATTGCAGTGAACCCATGGTGGACGCAACGCTTTACCCCCATTGAGCAAGTCTTTGCCGAACAAGCGGTGTTAAGTGGCCACTGTCCGCTAATGCCGTCGGCGTACTATCTGTCGCATTGGCAATCGCCTATTAGTGAGGCACATCTTGCCGAGGCCATCTCAACCTCTGGCAGCGCACTGACGGTCAGTGATTGTCTGCGTGCGCTGCGTAGTCATAGCAGTGACCTCCCGCGTTGGAAGCCATTGGCTGAGTTGTGTGACCGCACTCGAGAAGCACAAGAAGGCTTATCGTGGCAGCAAGAAATCCAGCAGCAAGTGAGCCAGTTTCTCGCGCTTTATCACCAATACCCACAACGCTTTGATGCCCAAGGCCAAGGCGGTGAGCACCTTTATCAATGCTGGTTGGATGTGGTGAGCCAAGATAAAGGCATTAAAACCCTCACAGGCGTGGATTTGCTCGCCGATTTCGCCGCTCTGCCCACCCAAATGGATGCACTGATCGCTGAAGCGGCCACCTTTTGGCAACCGATCCTTCACGACCAAGACGGTAACTTGGCCTATTGCCACGCGCTGATGCATGGTTTATCAGGTTGGGCAAGCTGGCAGGCTTGGTTAGATTGGCAGCAAGAGCTCAGTGACAGTGAACAGCAAGAACATGGCATGGGCCTATTCGCGATTTTACTTGCTTGGGATACAGTGCTGGCACGTTGGCTTGCTAAACACCGTGAAACAGCGTGGACAAGCATTCGTCAGTCCATGCACCATCAAGCGGTGAATGTGCGTCATTGGTATCACCAAGCACAACAACAGCTCGCGCCACTGTGGATTTGGCAACAAGCGCTAGAAATTAGTCAGCAGCGCCCTTGGGCACACGCCTTGTCCGCGCAGGCCAGTGTCGACACCCTCGCCACCTCACCCACGTTGCAAGCTGTGTTTTGTATCGATGTGCGTTCTGAACCGATGCGCCGCGCATTAGAATCGCAATCCGAACGAATTCAAACCCTTGGCTTTGCCGGCTTTTTTGGCTTGCCGATCGCTTATCAGCCCACCGATAGCCATATTCACCGCCCACAACTGCCCGGCTTACTGGCACCGGCGGTCACCGCCTCACAAACCCATGCTACCCCCGAACGCTGGTTACGAATGACCAAGCTCGGCTGGCAGCGCAGTCTCGATGCGCCTGCCGCCAATTTAGGGATGGTCGAAGCCGGTGGCATGCTGAAGCTAGTGAGCCTATTAAAACGCGCATTACGCATTTCTGGCACCGAAAACCCGCTAAATCGACTCAGCCATACTGACAGTGATTGGGCGCTCACCCGTGACAATACGCCGTTAAGCGCAGCAGAAAAGGCAGAGCTAGGCGCTGGTATCTTGCGAGCAATGGGCATTGCAGACCAACTGGCCGATGCCGTCTTGTTGGTGGGTCACGGCAGTGAAACCTGTAACAACCCTCATGCAGCAGGGCTTGACTGTGGTGCTTGCGGTGGACAAACCGGCGAGGTAAATGTCCGCGTACTTGCACAGCTTCTTAACGATGCCGACGTACGTGATGCCATGGCACAGCAAGGCGTGACGATTCCCGCCAGTACCCGTTTTTATGCCGCCATGCACAACACCACCACCGACGCACTGGATGTCTTTCACGCCCCCGAGCATGCCGAGTGGCAAACTTGGCTGGCCGCTGCGAGCGAACAAGCACGTGCAACCCGCGCCAACCAGTTTGATCAAACACCAACCCAGCCATCTAAACTCAAACGATTCTTTGCTACACGGGCCAAAGACTGGGCACAAATGCGTCCTGAGTGGGGACTGTGTGACAACGCCGCGTTAATCGTGGGCCCGCGCACCCTGTCTCGACAGATTAATTTGCAAGGTCGCAGCTTTTTACACGACTACGACATGCATAAAGACCGTGACTTTAGTCAGCTTGAAACCATCCTCACCGCGCCCATGGTGGTGACCAATTGGATCAATCTGCAGTACTTTGCTTCCGTCACCGCACCGGAAAAATTCGGCAGCGGAAACAAACTGCTCCACAACATCGTGGGTGGCCACATTGGGGTGTTTGAAGGGAATGGTGGCGACTTACGAATTGGCTTATCGCATCAATCCGTGCACGATGGTCGTCGATATCGCCACCAGCCAGTGCGATTAAGCGTATTTATCGCTGCCCCTCGGGAGGCAATTGATAGTATACTTGCACGCCATGACGATATAGCCGCGCTGGCGAATCACGGCTGGCTGTACTTGATGCAAATTGATGCGCAGGGTGCAGTATGGCAACGCGATCGCTCGGGTCAGTGGTATCACCTGAACGTAGCAACATAAAACGGAGCATGTCGTTGAAAACGCAACTTCTCTCAGCGCAGTGTTCAACGGACCTAACACAAGCCGCCGAGCTACTGAAAGCCGGCGAACAAGTCGCGGTGCCCACAGAAACCGTGTACGGTTTGGCAGCGGATGCCAGCAATCCAGACGCCGTCGCGGGCATTTTTACCGCCAAAGGGCGACCCGCCAATCATCCTTTGATTGTTCATCTCGGTGACGTCGCATCGATCACCGAGTGGGCAACGCAGATCCCGGATGAAGCATATAAGCTGGCTAATGCCTTTTGGCCTGGGCCGATGACGCTGCTGCTGCCACGAGCCGAGCATGTTTCACCGGTAGTCACGGGTGGATTAGATACCATTGGGCTTCGCGTGCCCGCGCAACCTGTGTTGTTGGACCTGCTTACCACTCACCAACTTGCCGTTGCCGCCCCGTCTGCGAACCCGTATAAAAAGCTCAGCCCCACCACGGCAGAGCAGGTGATGCATGGTTTAGGCGGAAAAATAGCCGCAGTGATTGATGGCGGCCCTTGCCAACATGGGCTGGAGTCGACCATTGTCGATCTTACCAAGCGTCCATTCCGCGTACTTCGCGCCGGTCCAATCACCGCCAGCGAGCTGAGCGCCGTGCTGGGTGAAACGGTCGACGCCCCCGAGCAGCACGACACCGTGGTGCCCGGCAATGTGGGAAGCCATTACCAACCCAACACCCGGTTGCAGATGGTGGCTGCGGACTTGTCTGATCTCCCTGCGCCCCAGCCTGAAAAACGCGCGGCTTTGCTTCACTTTGGCGAAGCCCCGACACGGGATGATCTGGTCTGCATTGCCATGCCGGATGACGCCGCACGCTATGGGCAAGCGTTATATCACCAACTCGCCCAAGCCGACCAACTGGGCGTCGACGAAATCTGGCTCGCCCAGCCCCCTCATGGCGAAGCATGGCTAGCCGTGCATGATCGCCTGCGCCGCGCCGTTAGCTAGTTTTTGACGCACGCATTCGCATAAAGCTTGCCGTTGCGCTGGCACACACAGTGTCTGCAACGGTAAGCGTTGCCTCCAACTGACTCATTCCGTGTTTCGCTTTCACACACCAAGCACGAATCTCAGCCTCAACCGCAATGGGCACTGGATGGTGATAGCGAATATTAAGTGACGCTGTCACACTTTGCGGAGCAAATAAGAAGGTACAATGGGTGAATGCTGCATCTAAAAGCGTGGCAATCACCCCACCGTGCAGCTGATCTTGATACCCTTGCCAAGCGCTTTCTAACCATACTTCTGCGCTCACTGCAGTTTCATCGTCTTGGTAAAATCTAAGATTAAACAGCCCATTGTCACTGCAAGCCACACACTGATGATGCGACCGTGGCGGCATCACACGTAATTCAGTCATGGCAACCGCAACCCTGTCCACTATCGCGACCGTCTTTACCTTGCCTCCTGCCACATCCGCGATGCGCAGAACCTAACCCACTGCGTTTAGAACCACACCCGCACATTCGATCAGCACGACACGCTCCTTTCGGTGGCTGGGATTGCTGCTTCATTCGCTGCAACGCAGGTCGTCCTTGACTGGCATCCGTAAGCGGTTGCCAGTACGCAGGCGACAGCCACTGGGTGGGATTTAAGCGACCATTGGTTAACTGATACACATGTAAGCCAGCATCAAGTAATCCCGCTAACGCATGCTCACCAATATGACGAGTCACCACACGTGTTACTTGATTGGCTTTCAGCATCGCTATCAAGGCGTTTTTGGCACCACAACCCTCCGTTACACGTGGGTTGGCGAATTGAGCGAGTGCTTGGCCATCGTCGTCAAACAGCGCAAAGTGTTCGGCCTTCATAAAATGCCCCGCCGGGCGGTCTTGGGTCATCGCAATAGCAATTGTCATCTTCCGTTCTCTCTTCATTAAAATAGCATATGCCAAAAATACGCCTCATTTATGGCATATGCAATAAATTAGACTAAAAGCGATAAAGAATATTGCATATGCTTGACATATGCTGCACAAAAATTAGACTAAAAAGAGATTAAGCACACGCCTGCCGACCGAGGACCCTATGAGAACAATATCCATTTTTAAAAATGGCAAGAACCAAGCGGTACGCTTGCCAAAGGATTTTGAGTTTGACGGTGTTAATGAGCTTGAAATTCATAAAGAGGGGGATGTCATCACCTTACGCCCAGCTCGACCAAGTTGGCTCTCATTTGGCGAGCTCGAAAAGGCTGATAGTGATTTCATGACCCATCGCGAGGAACTGATCAAAGATGAGGGGCGGTTCAACTTTGACTAATAAAATCAAATACATGCTTGATACATGTATTTGTTCATTCATTATGAGAGAGCAACCCAAAGCGGTGTTGAAAAAGCTTCACACTGTTGTCGGCAATCAACATCGCATTGTTATCTCAGCCATTACCTATCAAGAAATGCAATACGGGTTGTTAGGAAAAAAGCATCACCAAAACATGCCGTGCTTGTTGATGCTTTTCTTCAGCGAATCGATGAGATTTTACCTTGGGATAAAGCCGCCGTTGACGCGACAACTGCAGTTAAGCGCAACCTAATGAATAAAGGCAAAGGCACCCCTATTGGCGGAAACGACACCGCGATTGCCGGGCACGCCATTGCGACTGGTTGTGTGCTAGTCACAAACAATACGAGGGAGTTTCAGCGTGTTGAAGGACTGAAACTTGAAGATTGGGCTTAATAGTACTGACGTAACGACGGCTCATGTCGAATTACTCTTCTGACTCAAACACCAGTGCTTTGCCTTCTACGAGGCAGGCGGTGGTTTTGGCGCGGGCGCGTTTAACTAGGTTGGCTAACGTTTGACGAGATACGCCCATGACTTCCGCCGCTTGCAGTTGCTGCATCCCTTGATGATCAACTAGGCGCATGGCTTCGAACTCATCCAAACCTATGGTCACCGTCTCTAGCTCACTAAGTGGAATGGCGTTGGGTTTAAAACAGTTGGTATGCGGTTTCCCGCAAATACGGCGGGGCATTTTAGGACGCGGCATAGGGTCTCCTTTTTTGCCTATGCTAAGTGAGTTTTTTGCTTATGCCAACAAAAAGGGATGCCAGCGCATCCCTTTTCTATTTATTGCTATGGACAGTGACTTAGACTGCCACGTTATACGCCGTACGTTACACGTCGTACGTAGTAGACGCGGTGTTACCGCCGGTGCCTGTCCAGTTGGTGTGGAAGAATTCACCACGAGGCTGATCAAGGCGCTCATAGGTGTGCGCACCAAAATAGTCACGCTGAGCTTGCAGCAGGTTCGCAGGCAGACGTGCCGTGGTGTAGCCATCCAAGAAGGTCAGCGCGGATGTGGTACATGGCATTGGGATACCGGTTTCCATCGATTTCGCCGCCACTTTACGCCATGCCGCCAAGCAGTTATCCAAGATCCCTTTAAAGTACGCATCTGAGCCCAAGAAGGCCAAGTTAGGATCTTTATCAAACGCATCGCGGATATTACCCAAGAAGGCTGAGCGGATAATACAGCCACCGCGCCACATCAATGCGACGTTACCGTAGTTCAGATCCCAGCCATTCTCATTAGACGCTTCACGCATCAGCATAAAGCCTTGCGCGTAAGAGATAATTTTTGACGCCAGCAGCGCTTGACGCAGCGCATCAACCCACTCGGCTTTATCGCCTTCAACCGGCTGGATGTGTTTTTCAAACAGCTTCTCTGCCGCGACACGCTGATCTTTAAGTGCCGACAAGCAACGTGAGAAGACCGACTCAGAAATCAGGGTCAGCGGAATGCCAAGATCCAGCGCGTTGATGCCAGTCCATTTGCCGGTGCCTTTTTGGCCCGCGGTGTCGAGAATTTTCTCAACCAATGGCTCACCGTCTTGGTCTTTATAGCCCAAAATGTCTGCGGTGATTTCAATTAAGTAGCTATCTAGCTCGGTTTTGTTCCAGTCGGTAAACACCTGCTGCATCTCGTCATGGCTCATGCCAAGGCCGTCTTTCATGAACTGGTACGCTTCGGTGATCAGCTGCATGTCGCCATACTCGATACCGTTGTGCACCATTTTCACAAAGTGACCGGCACCATCACGTCCAACCCAATCACAGCATGGCTCACCAGCGTCGGTTTTCGCGGCGATGCCTTGGAAGATAGGTTTAACAGCTGGCCACGCTTCTTCAGAGCCACCCGGCATGATAGACGGTCCAAAGCGGGCACCCTCTTCACCGCCAGACACACCGGCACCGATAAAGTGAATGCCTTTTTCACGCAGTGCTGCCACGCGACGGTTGGTATCTGGGTAGTTGGTGTTACCGCCATCGATAATGATGTCGCCTTCGTCAAGCAGTGGCGTCAGTTTGTCGATAAAGGTATCCACGACGGCACCTGCGCGAACCATCAGCATCACTTTGCGCGGCTTTTCGAGCTTCTCAACCAGCTCTTCTAACGAGTATGCGCCAACAATGTTGGTGCCCTTCGCTGGGCCTTCTAGAAACTCATCCACTTTGGCCGCGGTACGGTTATGCGCCACCACCTTAAAGCCGTTGTCGTTCATGTTAAGGATCAGGTTTTGGCCCATGACTGCCAAACCAATTACGCCGATATCACCTTTCATCGTGCTCTCCATTAATTCTGTTCTGGTAATTTTTTTGCTGCCGCGGCATCGAGTACCCATTCCGTAGTGCCTTTGGCACTGCGGATATTGGCGGCAGGGTATGGCAGTTGGGTAGGCTCGTGTGTGGCGATCTCATGCACGATCGCTTGTTTGCCTTCACCCAACACCAGATAACTGATTTTCTTCGCCGCACGCAGCACACGGGCGGTTTTTGATACACGCTTTTGACCCGATTCAGGATGCGAAGCCACCAGCGCGAGCGCGGTATTGTCATACTGAGGATCGTGCGGGAACAGCGAGGCCGTATGGCCATCGCCACCGACGCCCAGCAAGATCCAATCAAACACAGGTGTGCCGTTTTCGCTTGGGATCAAGGCTTGCATTTCCGCACTAAAGCGCGCCGCTTCCATGTCCGGGTCATCTTCACCACGAATACGGTGAATGTTCTCTTCCGGAATGCGAATGTGGCTAAACAGCAGCTTATTGGCTTCACCAAAGTTACTCTCGGTATCATCCGGTGCTACACAGCGCTCATCGCCCCACCAAAAATGCAGGTTTTGCCACTGAATCGCATTGGCATAGTCGTCACTGGCTAAACGCTTAAACAGCATTTTGGGCGTGCTGCCGCCAGAAAGCGAAATGTGTACAGCACGATCTTGCTCACTGAGTGCTTGCATCGTGTCCGCTAAATGATTGACCACCGCGTCGGCATCATCAAAAACTCGGGCATTTATCATAATTCGCAGTATTCCGTGTCAGTCAGGTTTTTGCAGGGAAAGCGCCAAGCATGGCCATCACGCTCAAGCAACTGATCCGCTTCTTTCGGTCCCCATGTTCCGCAGGCATAGCCAAACAAGGCTTTGTCATTTTCTTTGTACTGCAGAATAGGCTCAACAAACTGCCAACAAGCTTCTACCGCATCACTGCGCGCAAACAAGGTGGCATCGCCTTTAAGGGCATCCAGCAACAAGCGCTCGTACGCGGTCAGCATCTGGGTTTCTTCCAGTGATGCGTAATGGAAGTCCATGTTCACGGCTTTCGCATTAAAGCCGGCGCCCGGCTCTTTAAGGCCAAAGCTCATTTGAATGCCTTCGTCGGGCTGAATACGGATCACCAAACGGTTCTCAGGGGCATTTTTGCCGAACACAGGGTGCGGAGTCTGTTTAAAATGGATCACCACTTCGGTCACGCGGGTTGGCAAGCGTTTACCGGTGCGCACATAAAAAGGCACCCCATTCCAACGCCAGTTGTTGATAAACATCTTCAGGCCAACATAAGTCTCAGTGCGCGAGTCTTCCGCAACCCCCGGCTCATTGCGATAACCCGGTAACGCGTTCCCACCCACTAATGATTCCGTATACTGACCGAGCACCAAGTTATTGGTCAGATCATCATCAGACAGTGGTTCGAGTGATTGCAGTGCTTTAAACACCTCATCACGCATGGCGTCAGCATTGATTTGTGCCGGCGGCTCCATCGCTACAAGTGCAAGCACTTGCAGCAAGTGATTTTGGAACATATCGCGCACTGCACCTGATTGGTCGTAGTAGCCACCGCGGCCTTCTACACCCAGATGCTCCGCACCGGTGATCTCTACATAATCGATAAAGTTACGGTTCCAAAGCGGTTCAAACATCGCGTTGGAGAAACGGAAAACCAGCAGGTTTTGTACTGTTTCTTTGCCTAGGTAATGATCAATGCGGTAAATCTGATGTTCGGCAAAGTGGGCGTGAATGTCTTTGTCGAGCTGGCGCGCGGAGGCTAAGTCATAACCAAATGGCTTTTCGACCACCAAGCGTTTCCATCCGGTGCTCTCGTCATTGAGACCATGTTCAGCCAAGCTGGCAGGAATCGAATTGTAAAGCTTTGGTGGCGTGGCAAGATAAAACAGCGTGTTCCGCTGGGTGAAGCCATACTGAGCGGCCAACGCATCTAACCGCTCGGTTAGGTGGTGGTATTCGTGAGTATCCGAGATATTAAATGACTGATAGTGCACATGCGCCATAAAGGCGTCGAGTGTAGCAGGATCGGTCTTCTCTAGCTCCTGCATAGAGTGACGCAACTTGTCGCGAAATGACTCGTCACTGTAGAAGGTGCGGCTTGCGCCTAGAATTGCGAAAGACGCAGGCAGCTGTTTGTTCGCATACAAATGATACAGGGCTGGGATCAGCTTACGGAAGGTCAGATCGCCAGATGCACCAAAAATAACAATGCTGCTGTTTTCTGGAATTACCATCATCTTTCCTTTGATAATAAAGGTACTGCATGTGATTTGCGCCACAAATTAGCAGCGCTATGGCCAAATTGGTAATTGGCGCTACCTATTGATGCCATCGTTGTAACCACTGAATCTGGCGGCTGTTCCTTGTTCATCCCTACATTGAGAACTCAGCATTCCCAGCCAGTGTGCTACAAAGGCGGTCTAGTCTAGCACTTTCTTACTCAATAAGCTTTACCCTAACTGGTATGACATGGTCGAGTGTCCATCTGCTGAGCAGCGTCACACAGCTGTTGGATCAGTGCCTCGACTTTCTCATGCCGCGCATTACGCAGGGTATATAAACCGACGTTACCCGTTTTGTTGGGCTGGGTTGTCAGCACGCTCACGCCCTGACTGGCAAGGTATGTGTGGGCTTTGCTGGTATAAGGCATCACTGCTTGCGTGTCGTGCAATAGATCGATACTGGCGCTCAGTGCATCGACATCAAACACCACGGTATGCGCACAGGTGACAGGCGTAATCGGGTTAGCAAGCAAATGCGCATGCCGGGCATGATCAGGCGTGACACGCATCAGAGGCCAATCATTTAAACGCTGAGGATCGATGCGGGTCGATGTGTCTGCGAGTAGCGGATGGTTATCAGCCACATAGTAGCTTTCCGCGTCCTGAAACAAGGGCATAAAGCGCACTTGCTGGCTCGCAACCAGATCGTCAATTTCATGACCGATAAACACATCCACATCGCCACTGAGCAGCGATGCCATCAGTGCCAAGCGATTACCAAATTCGATGTGGACCGCACACTGGCGCTCAGCTTGATAATCAAGTACTGCCGGTTTAACAAACAAAGGCCACCACGCCTCCCCAGTGCCAAGCTTTATTTGTCCCGCTTCACGCGCTTGCAAAGCATGAAGCTGGGCATGAAGCCGTTGTCGCGCAGCATGCTGTGCGGTGGCATGCTGATAATAAAGCTCTCCCGCGGGGGTCATACTGACGCCACGAGGATGGCGCACCAATAGCTGACATGCGAGACGTTGCTCAAGCTTTTGGATCTGTGCCGTCAAGGAAGGTTGGCTGATCCCTAACTGTAACGCGGCCGCTTTAATACCACCTGCCTCAACCACTGCAATAAAGTAGCCAGCAACTTTTTCTACATCCATACCGCACTCACTCACAATTTAGCGGCTTACTTTATAGCCTAATAGGGATACACGATTCAATGATACCGCAGATTTTTAATCTATTGGCATCTTATCTATAGCCAATAGGTTATATCAATAAGCGTCACGCCTATTTTTCTTGGCATCGATCGCGCGCTAGGCTGTTTGCCACATCTCAAGCTGAGGCTTTGAGGATTTTTATTGTCGATAAGAGGTAATCGGTATGCAGAACGCTTGGTGGCATGATGCCGTTGTTTATCAAATCTACCCTCGCAGTTTTTACGACACCAATGGTGATGGCATTGGCGATCTTAATGGAATTATCGAGAAACTCGATTACTTACATTGGCTCGGCGTCAATGTGTTATGGCTATCACCGGTGTATCAATCGCCGATGGATGACAATGGCTACGACATTTCCGATTACTGCGCGATCGCGCCTGAATTTGGCACCATGGAAGACATGACGCGCTTGATTGATAAAGCCGGCGCGCTCGGCATCAAAATCGTGATGGATTTGGTCGTCAATCACACCTCCGACGAACACCCTTGGTTCCAAGCTGCGCTTCAAGACAAAAAAAGTCCCTATCGCGACTTTTACATTTGGCGCGATGCCAAACCCGATGGCAGCGCACCCGATGATCAAGGCTCAATTTTTGGTGGCAGTGCATGGCAATGGGAGCCAAACACCGAGCAATATTACTTTCACTTGTTCTCCAAACGTCAGCCCGATCTCAATTGGGAAAACCCCGCCGTCCATGACGCCGTGCATAAAATGATGAACTGGTGGATCGACAAAGGCATTGGCGGATTCCGCCTCGATGTGATTGATTTAATTGGTAAGGAAATCGACAAAGGCATTACCGGCAACGGGCCGCGCCTTCACCCTCTGCTACAGGCAATGAATCGAGCCACGTTTGGCGACAAAGACTTGCTCACCGTCGGCGAAACATGGGGCGCAACGCCGGAGATCGCCAAACTTTATAGCGCACCGGAACGCAATGAACTCTCCATGGTGTTCCAATTTGAACATATTACCGCTACCTGGAAAGATGGCGATAAATGGCAGCCCGTACCGCTGGATGTCGCCGCCCTCAAACAGGTACTGTTCAAATGGCAACAAGAGCTGGCCGATAGCGGTTGGAACTCACTATTTTGGAACAACCACGATTTGCCGCGCGCCGTATCCAAATTTGGTCACGACGGCCAATACCGAACCCGCTCGGCAAAAATGCTCGCCACAACCTTACACTTGATGAAAGGCACGCCCTATATCTACCAAGGGGAAGAGATTGCGATGACCAATGTCGCCTTCCCGTCTATCGACGATTATCAAGACATCGAAACCCGCAATTTTTACGACTTGCGTGTTGCAGAAGGCGTTGATCCAGACACCATGATGGAGGCGGTCTACCAAAACAGTCGCGATAACGCCCGTACCCCAATGCAATGGGAGAACGCACCGCAGGCAGGCTTTACCCAAGGAACACCATGGTTACCGGTTAATCCTAACTACACCACCATCAATGTGGCACGGGCCACTGAAAATAGCGGCTCTGTACTTTATCACTACCGTGAACTGATCAAGCTCCGCAAGCAATACCCAGTGATCGTACACGGCCAGTTTGCGCCTGTGGAAGAATCACACCCTAATGTGATGGCTTACGAGCGCTTCGACGATACCCACCGCATTTTGGTAGTCAGCAACTTTAGTGAGGAAAAACAAACCATCACCCTCCCCACACACTGGCTCGATAAGGCCTTAACCTGCCTTAGCTACAATATGGATCCGGTCAAACAGTTAAGCACCACCTACAAACTAGCCCCTTACGAGTCGTTTGCGGTGATGCAGTAGCAAGGGCGTTTAGTTGCCGATATCATCACGCGCCTGCAGATAGCTGCAGGCGCCCAGCCAAAGGCGACTCACCCCTCTTACACGCCATAAACGACGTCTACCGAAGCCATTAATACATATACCCGAGCCAATCCATATGGCCTACAGGCCATGATTTGTCTTTCATCGGTTTTACATACAATTCATCGACATATTCGACCGCAACGCCATAATTTGTATGTTCATGGATGCGTAGCCAAGAGGCATGTGACTCGACAAGCTGAAAGCCATTAGCCACATAAAAATCGTGCACCTCAGAGATAAGAATAATGAAATCAACGTCCTTATCTCTGGCATAGTCAGCCAGTTGCGCCAGCATACTCGAGCCAATCCCTTTTCTCTGCCAAGCGCTGTCGATGCAAAAATCACTCACCCCTAATACTTTGTATACGTCGCCACCGACATTCACTGCCCTATAATCCAACCCCATATAACCAATCAGTTGATTATCTTGGTATTGTAATGCCCGCATGTGGAGAAGCTGCTTATAGTAAGAACGGGCAACTTGATGGTCAGGAAATGCCTTGTTTCTAAGGGCTTGAATAGCCTCATGCTGCGCGTTCGACACTTCGATTTCTGGGAGAATTTCCATGTTTAAGCTATTGATAATAAATCCATTTATTCAATTATTAATCAAGTCGATATATTAATATGGTTCCAATCATGTTGGCTCATAGGTCACGGGGAAATGTGCTTTGATTCACACAATAAAAATGGCGGCTTCTACGTAAAGTAAAAGCCGCCATTTCGTAACAACCTCGATTAGCGCTCGATGATAACCAGATCGATACGGCGTAAATCTTCATCTCCCGGCGTATGTCGGTATCCCATTGCCGACATTACAACCGTTTCCTTCGCTGGTTCAACAGCAAGGCTTTTCTCGCCTTCTTGTGGATCTTTAATGCTCTTGATGTAGAAAACACCGAGACTTTGACCTGAGTTACCACCGATAAGGTCAATATCGAGTTCGCCATGGTGTCCGGTTTTTGCAATGACTTTAAAGGTTCGCTCGTGCCCCTCAGGTATTACTTGGTTATTGATGGAAGCGCCATCTTCTTCTACCCACGAGTCACGCGTCACTTGGGTGGTGATCGACTGTTGGGTAAAGTTCTTGATAGTTACATTGGCTGGACTTGACATGTTTATCTCCTATAAATCTTTAATCTTCATCGATATGCCTAGTATTCTGGCAATTGACACGATCAAAGCACTTATAGGCGTATCCCTAACGCCCTATACGCCAACCGCTAAGTACTGGTCATCTCAAGTTAAGACCCAAGAGCAACAACAAGCAAGATTTGCCTATAAAAAAATACATTGTCATGACATATCACTTAGGACTGCTGAATAGTCATAAGCTGTTAGGTCACCATCAATCGATACAAATACGCGTCACTCGCCCCATACTGAATCCGTTTGATTCTTTGAAAACCCTGTTTCTCGTAAAACCGCTGCGCGCCGACACTGAACGTGGGAGTTTCTAGTTCAATCACTTCTCCCGGCAGTACGTGTGCCTTAAGAAATTCGAGTACCATCTGACCCATCCCTCGTCCTTGATAATCTGGGGCAATAAACAGCCTTATCAACTGGAGGATGCCGGATTGATATAAAAAGTAAAACCCGCCCACTCGCTGACTGTTTTGCTTAATCACATAATATTGGTAACAGCTTGCGGCGTATCGTTGATGATCATAACTATCGTAACCAGGCGGTCCCGAGCCACAAAGCGCGCGGTCAGGTGCAAATGCGCGTATTTGCAGCCGTACGAGTTCATGCATGTCACACTCATTCGCCTTTTCGATCAAGCACACGTCATCACTCACTTCTTTCATCATACCAAGCAGCTGTGGTCACGCCTCTTTGCAATCACGAATGGGACTCATGGTTGCTCTATCTGCTTAAAGTTGAAATTCAATAGCTGAGATTTACTGATTGGCGTGCTCGATTCAGCAAAGAAAACGTGTCGCGCTCCCGCCCCTAGTGTCGCTTCGCGGAAAGCACGTACCTCAACATTAGTAATCCCACCTTCAATTTTCTCGATAAATTGAACAATCGCCAGTGGGAATATAGCAAACTTTCGGGTCGCTTTTCCCAGTTAACCTGAGCGCATATTGATCTAATTCGCTTTGCTGTTCTCCCATCATCCAACCCCCACCGCCTAACGCGACAATATGTTTATCCATGACATGGCCTGATTATTGACTAAAGTTCCCTATGTATTAAAAAGTATCAAGGAAAGAAGTGACATCTTCCCTTCGCGTAAAATGAAATTTTACACCAACAAATTTTTCGAATAATTGGCGATGATAGCTGTGTGAGCTCTTTGATTTTCTAGAATAATACTCGGAGGCCCATTGGATTAACGCTTGAAAGTTGTTTTTCGCTAACTCAGCATTCGTTTCTTCGCTAACATTTTGACCTCTTAAACGTAACGATTCTTCGCATTTGGTCCAGTCTATATCAATAAAAATCAATGTATCAGCAAACTCAAGTAACTCTTCAACGAGCGCACCAAAAAAACACCTTCGACAACCCAAGAATCCTCTGATGATAATTGTTTTAAATCGTCATCAATAAATTTTGTTGGCCGTTTATTGCTATATCCACCTGGCTCCCAATAAAAAGTGTCTAGGTTAACGTCTCTAGCACCAACCTTGGCTGACAGCCGAGCTGATAGCCAACTCTTCCCAGCCCCTGAGTTACCTATTATGACAACTCTTTTCATACACGGTTATCCATTTAATTGTAGCCACATAAAAAGGAAAAACGACAAATACTTCCCGATGTAATCCATCTTAAAATATTTGTCGTCAATGCTATTATTCCCTTGGGTCCGGGATGGTTTTAAAGGTAGCGTCGAAAACCTTGTTGTCACCCTCAGAGAGCTTTAACTGATAACTAAGTGATTTTTCATAAAACTCTATAGCTTGGGCTCGTTCTCCTGTGATCAATAGTGAATGACTTAATACCGCATTCGTGAATGCTTGAATCCAATTCGCACCTTGTCCGTCAAAGTAGGAAAATGCCGTTTTCGCAAATTGAATACACAGAGGAGAATCATTGATACAAAGTGCTCTTGCTATTGCTAAATTGGCAAGTTCAATATTCTCTTGGGTTCCTACTTCTGACCAATGATACAGAGAGGAAAATGCAACATTTAAAAGCTTTTTCTTCTCTTCTTGGCTCAGGTCTGACTCCGATAACGACCAAAATTCATTGTTGCTTTCAATTGCGAAGTATCGGTTAAAGGGAGAGATTTCTTCACTATTTGGCTTTGCCATAAACATCCTTATTAATATAAGTGATATAATTATAACCCATCCAATGCTTAGCAATAGATGGTAACAATATACACTTCATAGTTATTAATCACACTTCAGAAGCATATACACAAACTTCTCTTTCCTGTCCTTGTATACGATTCGATTCCCTACCTATGTATGTGATACCCAATTTTTTAATCACAGACCTTGAGCGCGAATTTCCAACTAGATGTGTCACTTTTAAGCGCTTCAATCCATAGTGTTTTTTAGCAGATTCTATTAAACAACGTGATGCTTCTGTGGCATAACCTTTTCCCCAGTAAGGGATACCCAACCAATAACCAAGCAGGCCAGTACCCTCCTCCAATTTTGGAAAGCTCACCGCCCCAATCAGTTCCAGCGTGGTTTTTAACGTGATGGCATAAACCACACCTTGACCACTTAAAAACAACGACTCGTGGGTTCGTATCCAACTTTCGGCATCAGAAATATTATATGGATGGGGGATATTTGCGGTCATTTCCGATACTTTCTTTTCCCCAACCAGTTCGGCGACACGTTCCGCATCATTGAGAGAAAACGGCCTCAATATTAACCTGTCACTTTCAAAAATTTTTTGCACTATTCCTCCTTAAAAAATGAAACGAGCCTTATAAAAGGTCAAAGCACATGATTTCTTAATGAAATTTAATTGTCCAAATAGATTTAAACTTAAAGGTTACTATTGAAATTCGTCACCCTGATTTTTTAAGGTTTTATGCCCGCATCTTGTACAAACTTCATATCGATCGATTAAGTCCAACGATGCACCAATAGGACTAGCAACACCACCAAAGAAACCGTCGAGAAAAGCCTTAAACTGTTCTTTTTTACTTTTCCCATATTTGGAAGGCTTTTGCTTTATGATTTCTTTATGCTCAGTTTCTTGTCCACATTTCTCACAAAACATACTATTCATTCTGATTCCTCAACACTTCTGCACCTTTATTCACTTTTCGATGCGTCTCATCGCTCCATCCAGCCACGTTCATTTTTAAGCTTAGTGAATATATTCCGTCGTCTTTTTAACTTGATTTATAGGCTGGCTTACTCAGATCGTCGATGCCTGCTCAATAAAACTGGTTCAAATCGGCGTTGTTGATCAAATC